>DAOLFI010000895.1:0-1953 GCA_035326385.1 Niabella sp. | reverse complement strand
TTGAGGGGTCAACTTGCCCCGGTTTTAAGGGGTCACATTTACAGGATTTTCCAGCTATGCCTGAATTAAGTGAGTTGGTATTGGATATAACGGTTTTAATGGAACTGGTGGATGTTTCAGAAAAGGAAAAACATTATGTTAAGTAGGTGGGTTTGGTATAACAGCCTTAATGCCGCAACGTTAAAAAATGCCTGCAGTCCGAAGCGGAGGGCGTAGCCGGAGCAAGTTCAGGCATTTTACCGAATTGCACAGCAATCACGAACACAAAAATAAAAAACAAACAATTCGTGAGTAAACGTAGCTCATTTTTAGCGAGGCATTACTGCTGATGGTTATTGGGATGATTTTTTGATTCTTTAAATCAGAAAAACTTTTATGCACCCCAAAAGCGGGATTGATGAGACGACCCTTATTATATCTCATCGTATTATTGAGTTTGCATCGTAAATTGATAACTCGGAACGACAATGGCTTTACGTTTGATTTTGTTTTCTACGTTTCTTTACCAGAAAATAAAAAAGGGGGCCGTATAGAAGTACGACCCCAGAAACAAAACTACCAAACCTTTATTTATACATTATTTGATCAGATTACAAGCAAGACTCTACACAATCACACTTCCCTGCAATTATTTTTCTTATAATTTATATTATGTTAAATAGAAAAATCAGGGCATAATACGGCCTATCTTCATTCTTCTCCTCACATACTCTTCTCCTCTTTAATAAACTCCTTCCGGATGCCTTCTACCAAATCGTTTTGAAGGATAACCTTAGAACCACGTGCATAACATTGTAACGTGGCATAATGCACCGCATTGAGGATAGACGCTCCCGTCATTTCGTATTGACGCGCCAGCTCGCGTAAAGAAATGCCAGCATCAGCAGTTAATGAAGCTGGCATGGCTTTTTGCCATAATTGTAGCCTTTCATTCACATTAGGCAAAGGAAAATGAATGATGGCGTGAAACCGTCTTAAAAAAGCATCATCCAGGTTAGATTTGAAATTGGACGCCAGTATCAGCAGTCCCGGGTAATCTTCCACACGCTGTAATAAATAGCTCACTTCCTGGTTGGCATATTTATCGTGCGATGACTGCACATTGGTGCGTTTGCCAAATAAAGCATCCGCTTCGTCAAAAAATAATATCCAGTTCTTGGACTCTGCACGCCTGAACACATTCTCCAGGTTCTTCTCAGTTTCACCAATATACTTGGACACGATCTGCGACAGATCAATCCTGTACACATCTTTTTTAAACTGCTTGCCTATAAGCGCCGCTGTAAGCGTTTTTCCGGTTCCCGATGGGCCATGGAACAAAACCCTGTAGCCTGGCTTTATTTTGTTTTTCAGGTTGGCATCTTCTTTAAGCGCACTATGATGCTGCATCCAGGTATTGATATCCCTGATCTGTTCCGCCGTTTGCTCATTTAAAACCGCATCTTCCCAGCTCATCTGTGTAGTGATCCGCCGGGCAGGAAAATCCAGGCCAAAGCGCGGCGCTGTTTCTTTACCATATAAGATCTTCTCAACAAAATCTGAGGCCAGTACCACGCGGCCGCTCATAAAAGGCTCTCCTTCTTTTACAGGTTCGAGCCACAGCATATTGCTGCTGTAAAAAAAATGAGCTTCTGTGAAATATTGCTGCAATGCCAGCCGCTTCTCCAATTGCCTGCCAGCTAATACAAACTGCACAGTTTCCCCTGTTGGCAGCATACCGCGGTGGCTACTGCCCCTCACCCCGCCAAATTCAGGAAAATCACCTCCATTGGGTAAATACTGCGCAATCACTGATTCAAAAAAATGAGGGAGAATATGGGGAGCCAATGCCATCATAATAATGGTAAATTCCTCTGCATTTATCTCCTCCCCTGTTTGCTGGCGGATATGCGTTGTAAAGCTACTATTTTTGAAAAAATCCTGCAATACTTTTCGGAAATCTTTATGCTGATT
>DAOLFI010000067.1:0-9542 GCA_035326385.1 Niabella sp. | reverse complement strand
ATCCTTTGTAAAAAAGTGGTGAAATAGTTTTTTTACAAAATTATTTCCTCGCGGTTACCGTTTGCTCATCTCTGCAATGCCAAAACAGGCATGTGTTACATTACAGCGGCCACCGCCACTTATTTTTACTTTGGAAAGCAATTTATTGGAACGTTCAACGATCGTCACTTTTAATGCAGGGTTTTGTCTTGCCGCATTAACTGCGCAAAAAAATCCGGCAGCGCCACCGCCGATGACTATGAGGGATCTGTTGGGAAGTGAGTAGTTCATTGGTAAAAGATGGAATATTGTCGATGGTGAAGAGTCCATAGACCATGGTCCATCGACTATGGACTATCGACTATCGACTACTAACATACAAACAAATTCGGATTGGCAGCCTCCGCTTCTTCTATAGGCACATAGTTCGACAGTATATCGGCTTTGCCTTTCCTTACACATACATCATGCTCAAAATGCACAGAAGGGCTGCCGTCTTTGGTCCTTACTGTCCAGCCATCTTTTTCTGTAAACACGTTCTTGGTACCCATATTGATCATGGGTTCAATAGCCAGTACCATTCCATTTTTAAGTTTTACGCCGGTACCACGTTTACCATAGTTGGGCACCTGCGGATCTTCGTGAAGGCTTTGGCCCAATCCATGTCCTACCAGCTCCCTTACCACACCATAGCCGTTTTTCTTTTCGGTATGTTCCTGTATAGCAAAAGCTATATCGCCCATCCTGTTACCTTCTACAGCCTTTTCAATGCCTTTATAAAGCGATTCTTTGGTAATCTTTATCAGCTGCTGTACACTGCCGGAAGGCTCTCCTACAGCAAAAGTATATGCATGATCGCCATGCCATTTGTTAAGTATAATTCCTACATCAATAGAAACAATATCACCGTCCTTCAGCTCTTTCTTATTAGGGAAACCATGTACCACCACATCATTTACAGAAATACATGAATTATACGGATAACCATGATAGTTGAGGAAAGAGGGAATACCGTTATGATCCCGGATAAATTTGCCGATCAATTCATCAAGGTATAAGGTTGTTATTCCCGGTTTAAGGACTTTGGCAACTTCGCTTAATGTTTCACTAACCAATAAGGCACTCCTGCGCATCAGCTCCACCTGCTCATCTGTTTTAATAATAATCATAGCCTGCAAATTTCATAAAAAAACCCGGTATTTTAACCGGGTTATAAGATATAAATGATATGATAGTTAAATCTGGATAGCCGATGTACTTTGCCTTCCCTGGATACGGCCGCCCTTCATGAGCCCGTCGTACTGGCGCATCATCAGCTGGGTTTCGATTTGCTGAAGAGTGTCCAGAACAACCGCCACCATAATTAATAAAGACGTACCTCCAAAGAACATAGCAAAAGACATGGTCATACCAAACAATAGCTGTACAATACCTGGCAGGATACCTACCAATGCCAGCATTACAGAGCCGGGGAAAGTAATACGGTCCATAATGGTACCGATATAATCCGTTGTAGGCTGGCCCGGTTTTACACCCGGTATAAAACCATTGTTCTGCTTAAGGTTATCCGAGATCTGCTTGGGGTTAAATATTAAAGCAGTGTACAAAAATGTAAATCCGATTACAACAGCAGAGTAAATAAGCATGTACCATCCGTTGGTATGATCAGTAAACATTTTGCTTAAAGTACTGTTCGCATTACCCATAGTAAATAAGGTAGGAACAAATAAAATAGCCTGTGCAAAAATGATAGGCATTACACCGGCAGCATTTACTTTCAGGGGTAAAAACTGACGGGCACCGCCAAACTGCCTGTTACCAACAATTTGTTTGGCATAGTTAACCGGCACTTTCCTTACAGCCTGTATCAGCAATATACATCCCATATTAATGGCAATATATAAAGCGATCTCAATAATAAAAATAAGAATGTTACCGGTACGTTCAGAACGGAATGCCAGTTCCTGCGCAAAAGACTGTGGCAAACGGGCAAGAATACCAATCATAATGATCAGCGATGTACCGTTGCCTAAACCTCTGTCTGTGATCTTTTCACCTAACCACATTACAAACAGAGTACCGGCAGTTAATACCACCACAGTAGTTAAAGTAAAGTAAGTGGTACCATAACCGGCTACAATTGCAGGACCTGATGTTTGCTGCAAATAAGCAACATAAGCAAAAGCCTGTACTATAGTAACCAATATAGTTATATAACGGGTAATCTGGTTGATTTTTTTACGACCGCTCTCCCCTTCCTTCTGCATTTTCTGGAAAGAGGGAACCAGCACTGTCATCAGCTGCACAAAGATAGAAGCAGTAATGTAAGGCATAATACCTAATGCAAAAATGGAAGCCATATTAAAGGCTCCACCGGCAAAAGTATTGATCAGATCAAGGATACCGCTTTGTGACTGAGATTTGCTCAGTTGCTCCAAAGTGATGGGATTGATTCCGGGCAAAGTGATATGTGCTCCAATCCTGTAAACTGCAACAAGCAATAAAGTGTAAAGAATTTTACTTCTCAGCTCTTCAATGCTCCAGATATTCTTTAATGTTTGTATGAATTTTTTCACCTTATTTCTTCTTAATTAAACAATCGTCAAAATTAAATGACGCACCCCGGTGCGTCAAATAAATTTTCAGAATTACTTTAAAATTTCAACGGTACCACCGGCTGCTTCGATCAGCGATTTAGCTTTCTCGCTTATTGCATGAACTGTAAAACTGAACTTACCCTTCAGTTCCCCTGTACCTAATATTTTAATTTTATCAGTTTTAGCAGCAGCTCCTATTGAATATAAAGATTCAAAAGTAAATTCAGTCAATCCATATACTTCTGCATAGTGGTCAAACTGGCCTACATTGAATACTTTATAAGTTATCTTACCTGGATTTTTAAACCCTCTTTTGGGAACACGGCGCTGAATTGGCATCTGGCCACCTTCGTGAGCCATTTTGCTTTTGTAACCGGCACGGCTTTGTCCGCCCTTATTACCTTTGGTTGATGTACCACCATAGCCGCTACCTTCACCACGACCAATCCTTTTCTCCTTGTGTGTAGAACCTTTTGCAGGTTTCAATTCGTGTAACTTCATTGTATGCTTTTTATTTTACTTACGCCTCAAAGCGGAGGCTCGCTTTATAAAAAATAAATGTAGAATTTAAGGCTGCAAATGTAACACACTTACACATTAAATTCTACATTCTTTATCTAAAAAATCAGATTTCTTCTACTTTCAGCATGTGCTCTACCTTGCGGATCATACCAAGCACCTGTGGTGTAGCTTCTACTTCTTTGCTGCTGTTGGTTTTATTCAGGCCCAAAGCCTTTAAAGTCAGCTTTTGTCTTTCAGGACGATCTATCGGACTTTTAACCAATGTTATTTTTACTTTTTTCATATTATAATATGTTTAAGGTTTAAAGTTTAAGGTTTAAAGTTTAAGGTTTAAAGTTGTGCAAGCACATGGAACTTCAAACAGCAAACATTAAACGTACTAACCCTGAAATACTTTCTTTAAACCCAGGTTACGTGTTTTGGAAATGGTTACCGGCTCGCGCAACATTGCCAAAGCTTTAAAAGTAGCTTTAACCACGTTATGAGGATTAGCAGAACCTAAAGACTTTGCCAGTACATTCTGCACACCGGCAGCTTCCAATACAGCACGCATAGAGCCTCCTGCTATAACTCCGGTACCAGGTGTTGCCGGTAAAATCATTACTTTGGCAGCACCTTCCTTGCACCATTGATCGTGAGGAATAGTACCTTTCAGAATAGGAACTTTAATCAGGTTCTTTTTGGCATCCTCAATACCTTTTGTAATAGCTTCCTGAACCTCTTTGGCCTTACCTAAACCATGGCCTACAACACCATTACCATCGCCTACTACCACTAAAGCTGAAAAACTAAAAGCACGGCCACCTTTAGTGGTTTTTACCACCCGGTTAATAGCTACTACCTTGTCTTTTAACTCAAGATCGTTTGCTTTTACTTTGTTGTACGTAACTGTTGACATTATATCTATTTAGAATTATAGTATTTATTAAAATTGAAGGCCGCCTTCTCTTGCACCTTCTGCCACTGCTTTTACACGGCCATGGTATAAATAACCACCACGGTCAAAAACCACTTCCTTCACATTCAGCTCCCCTGCTTTACGGGCTAAAGCAGCACCAACCAATTTGCTTTTATCAGTTTTGGTTCCTGTTTGAGCCTTAATATCTTTATCTTTTGAAGAAGCTGCAGCAATGGTTAACCCTTTGCTGTCATCAATCAGTTGCGCATAAATATCAGTGTTGCTGCGGAACACAGCTAACCTTGGCTTTTGTGCAGTGCCGCTTATTTTTTTACGAATAGTGTGGCGGATCTTGGGTCTTCTTAATGATTTTGCGTTTGCCATTTTTTTAATTTGAGATTTGAGATTTGAGATTTGAGATTGCTATCCCCAAAATATCCCGAGTCTCCTTAATATTTATTTTACCTCCTTAATTTCAAATAAGAAATTAAAGATCAGAAATTATTTACCTGCCGATTTACCTGCTTTCTTCCGTACAATCTCACCTACAAAGCGAACACCTTTTCCTTTATAAGGTTCTGGTTTACGCAGGCTGCGGATCTTGGCACATACAGCCCCTACCAGTTGTTTATCGCTACCGGAAATAGTAATGATCGGGTTCTGACCTTTCAGTTGTTCTGTTGCAACGGTCAGCTCCTTAGGTACTTCTACAATAATATTGTGAGAGTATCCTAAAGAAAGATCTAAAACATTACCCTGGTTTGTAGCTTTATAACCCACACCCACAAGCTCCATTTTCTTTTCAAAGCCATCTGTAACTCCCTGTACCAGGTTAGCTAGCAATGCACGGTACAAACCATGTTGTGCACGATGCTGGATCTGATCAGTAGAACGGCTCAAAGTTACCTGGCCATCTTTTACTTCTACTTTAATGTCGGAATTAACAGCTTGCTTTAACTCGCCTTTTTTCCCTTTCACTGTAACTACATTATCGCTGCTCACCTGTACTGTTACACCATCCGGAACAGTAATGATTTTTTTACCTATACGAGACATAATTTGAAAATTTGAGAATTAATAATTTGAAAATGTAGGTTGAAAGTGTTCAGTTACCGTATAGAGAACTTATATTTTCATCCAACCTTTTATATTTTACCAATAACTGAAAACCATTTTCAAATTTTCAGATTGGTATATCAGTACATTAGTAAATGTAGCAAAGAACTTCGCCGCCTACGTTCTGGGCTCTTGCTTCTTTATCTGTCATTACCCCTTTAGAGGTAGACAGGATAGCCACACCCAAACCGTTTTTTACTCTGCGGATCTCGGCCGGTTTTGCATACTGACGCAAACCCGGGCGGCTTACTCTTTCCAGGCTCTGGATAGCAGGCTGTTTGGTATCTGCATCATATTTCAACGCTATTTTAATAACACCTTGCTTGTTATCTTCTTCAAACTTATATTTAAGAATATAACCTTGTTTGTACAAGATCTCTGTCATGCGCTTTTTAAGGTTAGATGCAGGGATATCAACTACACGGTGACCCGCCATTTGGGCATTACGTATTCTTGTTAAGAAATCTGCTATAGGATCTGTTACCATTTTATATGAATTATTTCAGTTCAAAATGTGTTGGGTGATTTATTTAGAAGCCCATACCCATATCTTACGGCTTCGTTATACCTGCTTCTTTCCTCCCTGACGGGAAAAACAAAAGACGGCTTACCAGCTTGCCTTTTTAAGCCCGGGGATTTTACCATTCAAAGCCATGTCTCTTAAAGCAACCCTGGAAATACCAAAGTAACGTACATAACCTTTAGGCCTACCTGTAAGCTGGCAACGGTTTTTAAGACGTACTTTAGATGAGTTTTTAGGAAGCTTATCTAAAGCGGCATAATCACCGGCTTTTTTTAATTCTTCTCTTTTAGCCGCATACTGCTCAACTAATTTTTCTCTTTTCAGTTGACGGGCTTTTATTGAAGTTTTTGCCATTTTATATTATTCAGTTTTATTAATTACTCAGCGTTTCTTTTAACGTTTTTGAAAGGCATACCTAACTCTTTCAGCAGCTCGTATGCTTCCTCATCTGTATGAGCAGTAGTTACGAAAGTAATATCCATACCAGTGATCTTATTCACTTTGTCAATATCAATTTCGGGGAAAATGATCTGCTCAGTTACGCCCATAGTATAATTGCCACGGCCATCGAAAGATTTTTCGTTAATTCCTTTAAAGTCGCGCACACGGGGTAAAGCAACAGAGATCAGCCTGTCTAAAAACTCGTACATCTTTTCGCCGCGCAAAGTAACCCTTGCACCAATTGGCATATGCTTACGAAGCTTAAAGTTGGAGATATCTTTTTTAGACTGTGTTATTACCGCTTTCTGACCAGTGATGGTGGTAAGCTCATCTACTGCCACATCCACTAATTTTTTATCGGTAACAGCACCGTTCACACCGCGGTTCACGCAAATTTTTTCAAGCCTGGGAGCCTGCATTACACTTTCGTAAGCAAACTTTTTAACCAAAGCAGGCACTACTTCGCTTTTATATTTTGCTGCCAACCTTGGAGTATATGTATTTGTGCTCATGATCTTTTGTTGTTTTAATCTTTAAAAACCTGCCTGTCTGCTAACAGGGATTAGATTTTTTCACCCGATTTTTTAAATACACGTACGGTTTTACCGTTTTCGCGCTCGCGCTTTACTTTGGAGGGTGCTTTAGCTTTGACATCCCACAGCATTACATTACTGATGTTAATGGGCGCTTCGCTTTTAACTATACCTCCTTTGGTATTTTGCGCAGAAGGCTTGGTATGGCGTGTTTTAATGTTTACACCTTCTACCAATACTTTACCTTCTTCTACCAATACTTCTTTTACAAGGCGTGGTTTGGTTTTGTCTTTATCCGCACCAGTTATCACAACCACCTGGTCGCCTTTTTTAATGTTGTACTTGGGTTTAAATCTGTTACTCATTTTTTTATGCTTAATGCTCAATGCTTAAAGCTCAATGCTTAAAGCTTAATGTTATTTAACGTTTATTGCTTTTAGCTTCCGGCTTTCAGCCTTAAGCTTATTAAAGAACTTCAGGAGCTAATGACACAATCTTCATGTACCCTTTATCACGCAGTTCACGGGCTACAGGGCCAAATATACGTGTACCTCTTGGCTCATCAGCAGCATTCAGAATAACCACTGCATTATCATCGAACCTGATATAAGAACCGTCTTTACGGCGTAATTTATTGGTAGTACGTACGATTACTGCTTTGGCAACTGTACCTTTTTTAATACCGCCTGCAGGCATTGCATCTTTAACAGTAACTACTATTTTATCACCAATTTTTGCATAACGCTGGCCGCTGTTACCTAAAACACGAATACAAAGAACCTCCTTTGCGCCGCTGTTATCTGCTACATTTAACCTGCTTTCTTGCTGTATCATAAGAATTTGAAATTTGGAATTTGAAATTTGAGATTTGAAATATCAAATTTCAAATCAGAAATCAATAATTTACTTAACTTTCTCTACTACTTCAACCAGTCTCCAGCGCTTTAATTTACTAAGCGGACGGGTTTCCATAATTTTTACGGTATCCCCAATGCTGCACTCATTTTTCTCATCATGAGCATGAAACTTAGTTGTTTTTTTCAAAAACTTACCGTAGATAGGGTGCTTTACTTTTCTCTCTACAGCAACAGTTATGGTTTTCTCCATCTTATTGCTGGTTACTACCCCTATTCTTGTTTTTCTTAAATTTCTTTCAGACATTTTAAACTATTTGTCGTTTGTTGTTTATGCTTGTTCAGCGGCTGATGATTTCTGGCTGATCAAAGTTTGGATACGTGCAATGTCCTGACGCAAACTGCGGATAGACATTGGGTTCTCAAGCGGAGTAATGGCATGTGCAAACTCCAGCTTTTTTAACCTTTGCTTGGATTGCTCCAGCTGCACTTTCAGATCCTCTGCACTTAATCCTTTAATGCTATCTAAAAATTCTTTCTTTTTTGACATGGTATTAATTTGATAATGTGATAATCTGCTAATCTGCCAATTAAACACATCATTTTATTTGAATCTTCATTGGCTAATCAGCTTCCCGATAGCTATCGGGACTAATTGGCTAATTTGTTACTAAATCCCTGCGCATAGTAAACTTGGTCTTGATCGGCAGCTTGCCCGAAGCCAGCTGCAATGCCCTGCGCGCTATTTCTTCACTAACACCATCCACTTCGAATATAATACGGCCTGGCTGTACCACCGCTGCCCAATACTCAAGGTTACCTTTACCTTTACCCATACGTACCTCTGCAGGCTTGTTGGTGATAGGCTTATCAGGAAAAATACGGATCCAAACATTACCCTCCCGCTTCATGCTACGTGTAAGCGCCTGGCGGGCAGCTTCAATCTGGCGGTCAGTAATCCAATGAGAGTCTAACGCTTTTAAAGCATAGGAACCAAAAGATATAGTAGTACCTCTTTTAGCATCGCCCTTCATGCGACCCTTCTGCATTTTCCTGTGCTTTGTTCTCTTCGGTTGTAACATTGCTATTTAATTTGAAAATTTGAAAACGTGAGAATGTGAAAATGAACTCCCACAATCAAAATTCTTTTTATCTTTTGTAAACAGGAAATACTATTTTCACATTTCCTTATTTACACATTCAATTATTAATTTTTTCTCTCCCTTGCTCCACGGCGATCACCTCTCCTGTCATCACGGCGATCTCTGCGCTCTCCTCCACCGGCACCGGTGCTCTTATCGTTACCTGAAATAAAATTCGGGTTCAGATCTCTCTTGGATAAAACCTCACCTTTACAGATCCATACCTTGATACCGATTTTACCATATACTGTTTGAGCAAACACGTTGGCATAATCAATATCCATACGGAAAGTGTGCAGGGGAACACGTCCTTGCTTGAACTCTTCGCTACGGGCAATTTCAGCACCATTTAAACGGCCGCTCAATTTTACTTTGATACCTTCAGCACCCATACGAAGCGCAGAAGCTATCGCCATTTTAGTAGCGCGTTTAAAATTGATACGGTTCTCGATCTGACGGGCAATAGTATCGCCAACGATCATAGCATCCGTTTCCGGGCGACGGATCTCCAGGATGTTGATCTGTACATCATCATTACCTGTAAGCTTCTTCAGCTCTTCTTTAATCCTGTCAACCTCTCCGCCACCTTTACCAATGATAATACCTGGTTTGGATGTATGGATAGTGATGATTAATTTTCCTAAAGTTCTTTCAATAACAATTTTAGAAATACCGCCCTTGTTGATGCGGGCATTAAGGTAAGTCCTGATCTTGTTATCTTCGATTAACTTAGAAGCGAAATCTCTTTTGCTTCCGTACCAATTAGATTCCCATCCGCGGATGATACCTAACCTGTTACCAATTGGATTTGCTTTTTGACCCATATTTACTGGTTATGCGTTTTTAGTTTCTTTTGTCTTTTTAGTAGCAGCTTTAGCTTTTTTTGCAGCCTTTTTATCTTCGTCCGCTTTTACATCTACCACCAGTGTAACGTGGT
>DAOLFI010000894.1:0-1956 GCA_035326385.1 Niabella sp. | reverse complement strand
GGTTACTATCGACGGAACACCTGTTCCCCTGAATGCCAATGGCTTAGCAGAATATAAAACGGTAGCCGGAGGTCCGGGCTCTTATACACGCAAAGTGAATATTTCTTTTGTGAAGCCCGATGGTACTACTGCCACACTTTCCAAAGACATTAACTATGTAGTGGCATCTCCAACAGGCCTTACTGTTAGTGCCGATGCTGTAAAGGTATTATATGTTGGATTAGACAATCCTATCTCTATAGGTGGGGGCAGCGGTACCAGCGCCAGTAACCTTCGGGTATCTATAAGCCAGGGATCTATCTCCGGAAGCAATGGAAAATATATTGCAAAAGTTACCACACCTGGAACCGCAAAAATCACTGTTAATGATGGCAAGCAAACCACCGGCTTCGATTTTCGTGTAAAATCAGTGCCCACACCAACAGCAATGGTTGGAGCAAGCAAGGGAGGCCGTATAAGGGTTAATGATTTCAAAGCCCAGGCAGGCGTGCGGGCAGAATTAGAAAACTTTGTATTTGAAGGAGTTAAATTCACTATAGTAGAGTATACCATGACTTTTGCAGGAGCCGGATACCCTGAGTTTATGCACAAAGCCGTGTCAGGCAACTCATTTAATGCAGTACGCAGCATGATAGAACGGGCAAAACCGGGAAGCACCATTACTATTGACGAAATAAGAGCTTCGGGACCCGGCGGCACAAGAACTTTACCTCCTATTGCCTTTAACCTGTACTAAATGTACCGGTTTGGTTTAATGTTTGAGGTTAAAATTAAATAAAAAGCAACCTGAAGAAACAGGGTGCATTGCAAACCATGAATTAAATAAAAAAATATACAGATGAAATTTCGTATTTTATGTAATATCATAGTCCTTTTTTTGCTGATTAGCAGCTCAGTTGCAGCCCAGAGACGTAGTGCTTATGACACCCCGGCCAAAAGCAGCTCTTCCGCAAAGGAAACAAAAACCCCAGCTTCAAAAAATAATACCCCTGCCGCAGAACCTGGGGGAGAAAGCGGGAATTATGATACCGCTGTCCCTTATCAGAACCTTCCTGTAGAAGTAGTGGAAGACCAGGGTGATGGCGGCTTATACGGCACATCAAGGACTTCTTTAAGAAAAGACAACATCCTGGAAGACGATAATACTGACAGTACAGCCATACCCCTGGACTATACGCCTTTATATGCCGCTGACGCAATGTACCGTGTAAGGGTATGGCGCACTATTGATGCCCGGAGCCAGCAAAATGCCCGGTATTTTTATAACAAGGCTATTGAAGGGGAAGATAGTAAAAGGCTGATCAATATCATGCTAAGAGCTATTAAAGAAGACAGCGTGCAGGCCTTTAGCAATATAGATGACCGGTTTACAACTCCCATAACTTTTGAAGAAGCCCTGGCTGGATTTGGCGGAGGTTTAGATACTTCTGCCAGGTATGATATGGAAGGGAATATTGCTGGTTACCAGGTAAGAAACCGTGCTGTTTCTCCCGACTCCATTTACAAGTTCAGGCTAAAGGAGGAATGGCTGTTTAACAAACGCGATGGTAAAACTTATGTACGGGTATTAGGAATTGCCCCCGTAACCAGCTACACTACCTCCGACGGGTACACCATGGAAAACAGTGAACATGCCGTATTCTGGATCTATTACCCCGATTTCAGAAAGACGCTGGTAAGAAACAAAATTACCAATCCTTTAAACATTAACGGATACGTAACCTGGGAAGAAGTGTTTGAGAACAGGCTATTTGAGAGCAATATCCTTAAATCCTCGCTTGATGCAGAAAATGGTTTTAACAATACACCTTTAACCGCGGAGCAGGCAATGGAAATACAGAAACAGCTTAATAACCTGAGCGCCCGCGGCTGGGCCAAATAAAGTTTCATTAACCGATTATCATATCCTACATGAAAATGAATAAGTCTTTAATAATAATTTTGATTGCTGCTTTT
>DAOLFI010000066.1:0-9544 GCA_035326385.1 Niabella sp. | reverse complement strand
AATGTTTCCACCATAGCCGGTTCCAGCATGGCCATTTGTTCCAGGGTAATACGGTGTGTTCTTTTTATAGGGGCGTACATATCCTGTGCAATTTTTTCTCCCAGACTGTAATGTTCTTCTGTACCATACATCAACGCGACCACAATGGATTGTTTTGCAGTAATACCACCATAAAAGTCCCTGAATGCTTCTTCTGTAGGTTCCCAGTTAAAGATGTCCGGGTGGCAGGGATGTGCTATAACATATCCCAGATCATCACGGTGATGAATAACGCCGTCAAGAGGTGCTGCCGGGTCCAGTGTCATTACCAGCGCACCAGATTTCATCTGTGGGATGATCTCATCTGAAATATTCCCGATAGTAGTATCCGGAACGCCCAGAATCACCACATCAGCTTCCGGAATGCTTTCCTCCTGAGTACTGACAAGCAGGTTTTTTTGCTTAAGCTTTTCGATGTTCAATTTGTCAATCTCAAGATAATTCAACGTGTATTGCGGGTTTTTAATAAAGTTATCAGTAAGCCGGCACCCCATTTTTCCGCCTGCTCCAACTAACGCTATTTTGATCATTGTATATATTTTTTTAAATAGTTAATACTTTGGGTAACCCAGTCTTTTTCCCTGCTCATTGTTTGCTCTATGTTGTTATCCGGGTCCATCCATATTTCAAGCGTAGCGGTCCGGCACTTCTCCTGGGAGCTGCATTGTTGAAGCAGCTTCGGAATATTGAGCATTCCGGTACCAGCGATGGCCCCGGATACAGTGAAGCCCATTTTATGAGGCACTCTTTTTATATTAAAATCTTTAATATGTAAATTAACCGTATAAGGAAGCAGCGTTTTAAGTACTTCCTGTATTCCCTCCCCGGCACCTAATGAATTACTGGTATCAAGGCAAATAGCTACATAAGCCTCACTGGTTTCCAGGATGATCTTACGAAGCGCGGCTGCTGTAAACCGGTCGTGATTTTCTATAGCTAATACTACCCTGTTTTTTTGTAAAAAAGGCAATAGTTCCCGGATAATACTCACTACTTCCTTTTCATCCGGATGAAAATCATGATCGTCAATCACCACCCGCAAAAAAGGCGAACCCAGGAAAGAGGCAATCTCCAGGTATTCTAAAATATTTTGTTTTTTTAATCCACGGGTACCTACCTGTAATTGAACATTATTTTCGTATGCCAGTTGTTTGGCAGTTAAAAGCCGGGACTCGGAAAGCAAATGCAAGGGGTAATTATCCCCAATTTGCAAGTGGCAGATATTTTGGGCAGCGGTATAGCTGATTAACTCTTCCAGCTGCATGGTATTTTGAGATCCGGCACTTTCTATACCTATGTTCCAGGGGAAAGTGTATGTACTAAGCCCTAATTCCATTTTCATACTTTAAGCACCCCAAATTTCAGTGCTCAGCCATAGAAAAGAGGTATCAAATTTGTCTAAAAATTTAACTATTTTACCATAAATTGAAGACTGTGATGCAATAAAAGAAAAATTCAGATATATGTCAATACCATCCTATCGTTTAATTAACCCTCAGGCAAACAGATGCTATGTGTTTAAGTGGGAGCCTTTTGGGCTTACAACGCCCTGGCATTATCATCCTGAGCTGGAGTTAATATATTTTATTAAAGGAAAAACAACTGGTGTGATCGGAGAAGGCTTTATGGAGTTTAATGAAGGCGATCTTGTTTTACTTGGAGTTAATTTTCCTCATGTATTACAGGAGCATACACAATACAAACGCCAGCAACCGGATATACAGCCTTTTGGACTTATTATTCAATTTACCGAATCATTTTTGGGAAAGGAGTTTTTCAATATTCCTGAACTCACCTCGGTAAAGCAATTATTTAAAGAGGCGGGCCGCGGCATTTTATTTAGTAAAGAGACCACGCAACATGTTTCGGAAACGCTTTTAGAAATGCATAAAATGAATGATGCGCAAAAACTGATCGCGCTCCTGGATATATTACGCATATTAAGTGAACAAAAAACTTTTCACTACCTGACTTCTGAAGATTATACTTACAATCATACCTATGATGAGGACAGGATGCAACGCATCAACCAATATGTTTTTGAAAGATTTAAAGAGTCTATTACCATTCAAGATGTTGCTGCTATTTCTAACATGACGGAAACTTCTTTTTGCAGATACTTTAAAACACGAACACTTAAAACGTTTACCCGGTTTTTGAATGAAGTACGAATATCGTATGCCTGCAAGCTCTTAAATAATGACAACTATTCTATCACAGATGCCTGCTATGAATCGGGTTTTAACAGCCTTTCTTATTTTAACAGGCAGTTTAAAGCAATGATGAAAATGTCGCCGCTGCATTATAAAAACTGGAAGAAAAAAGCAATAGAAATAAGCAAACAGAAGTAGAATCAATAGTTCTGCCTTAACTTCGTTTTTAATCCAATAAATACCTTAAGCAAAAAGATCATGGTTCGGACGAGAAAATTACTGATTGCATTTTCCTGTTTATTATTTACTGTTGTTGCAAAAGCAGACGAAGGGATGTGGCTGCCGCAGTTGCTGGAAGTGCTGAATGAAAAACGTATGAAAGAGCTGGGTATGAAAATGAATGCCCGCGATATATATGATGTTAATAAAAACAGCGTTAAAGATGCTATCGTAAGTTTTGGCGGATTTTGTACCGGGGAAGTTATTTCAGATAAAGGCCTGGTGCTAACTAATCACCATTGTGGTTTTGATGCTATACAAAACCATTCCACGCTTGATAAAAATTTTATACGGGATGGTTTCTGGGCAAAATCCAATGCTGAAGAATTACCTAATGCCGGTTTATTTGTAACTTTTATTGTAAGAATAGATGATGTAACCAGCCAGGTTTTAAAAGGCGTTACCAATTCCCTGCCCGAAAACCTGCGCCAGTCGCTGGTAGACAAAAATGCAAGAGAACAGCTAAGTATTGTTAATAAGGAAGATTACCAGGATGCTTTTATCCGTCCTTTTTTTGAAGGTAATAAGTACTATCTTTTTGTAACAGAAAAGTATGATGATGTACGACTTGTTGGTGCTCCGCCATCCGCTATAGGAAATTTCGGGAAAGATACCGATAACTGGATGTGGCCCAGGCATACCGGGGATTTCAGCATGTTCAGGATATATGCAGGGAAAGATAATAAGCCCGCACCCTATTCACCAGACAATGTACCTTACAAACCTAAAAGAGCTTTATCTATTTCAATGAGCGGGATGGAAGAAGGTGACTTTACAATGATATTTGGCTTTCCGGGAAGAACTACAGAATACTTACCCAGCGAAGCCGTGAACCAGATAATGACAGTAAATGATCCTGCTAAAATTTTAGTAAGGGATAAAGCACTGGCTGTAATAGATAAATATATGCGTACTGATGAAGCTATTAAAATTCAGTATGCTTCAAAATATGCTGGTATCAGCAATGCCTGGAAAAAATGGCAGGGCGAAGTGTTAGGGCTTACCAACACCAATGCAGTTGCTAAAAAGCAGCGTTACGAAGCTGCTTACAGGGAAATATTAAATAATAACCCGGCTTTAAAAGCCAGCTATGGCCAGGTGTTAGACCAGCTGAATGCTGCCTATAAAGAGATACAACCTTTTGCGCTGGCGCGCGATTATTACCTGGAAACTATCAGTAAAGTAGAGCTTTTCACTATTATTAATCGCATAAGAGCTTTAAATGCAAAGAAAGATAAATTTGATTATTCCAATGCCCTGGATGCTGAAATAAACTGGATGGGAAATTTTTTGAAGGAGATGAATATAAAAGTGGACAAAGAAATATTTGCCGCTATGATGGAGTTATATGTTGAAAAGCAAGACCCCGTCTATATTTCGGGCTATGCAAAGGAAGCACTTGCAAAATTTAAAGATTACAAAACCTGGGCCGGGTATATATACAGAAAAAGTATTTTTGCTGATAAAGAAAAAGTACTTGAATTATTAAAAAATAATCCTTCGCAATTATTCAATGCACTTGCTGATGATGAAGGAAGCAAGCTGCTTCTTACTATTACAGATCTATATGATAAAGATGTAGCTATAAAGCTGAATAAGATACAGGCACAGATAAACCAGCTGCAAAGAATATATATGCAGGCACAAATGGAAGTATTTGCTGATAAAACCTTTTATCCTGATGCCAACAGTACCCTGCGCGTAGCTTTTGGAAATGTAAATGGCTACAACTCTCCTACAGGGAAAAAATATGAATACTATACTTATTTAGACGGAGTGATGGAAAAATATAAACCCGGGGATTATGAATTTGATGTACCCGAAAAATTGCGCCAGCTCTATAAAAAGAAAGATTATGGTAAGTATGGAAGCAAAGGAAAAATGCCTGTATGCTTTATAGCTTCCAATCATACTACCGGTGGTAACAGCGGCAGTCCGGCATTGGATGCTTACGGAAACCTGGTAGGTTTAAATTTTGACCGGGTATGGGAAGGAACCATGAGCGATGTGAATTATGATCCTTCTATTTGCAGAAACATAATGGTAGATATACGGTATATTTTATTTATAGTAGACAAGTATGCCGGTGCCGGGCACCTGGTAAAAGAGATGAAGCTGGTATATCCTAAAAAATAATAGAAACAAATTTTGCTAACTTAGTAGTATAAAATGAATAACTATGGTAAACAACAAGCACATAGCCACTTTTATTTTAGGGGCATTGGCCGGACTGGCTGCCGGCAAGTACGCAAGTATGAGCGATGAAGAAAAGGAAAAAATGATGGCCAGCCTTAAAGAAAAGGCCAACAATCTAAAAGACGAAGCCGTAAAAACAGCAGGACAGGCCAAAGATTATTTTGCTGAATTAACAGCAAAAGGTACCGACGCTATAAAAGAACATTTTCCCGGCGCTGAAAAATGGATGGATGACCTGTTTAGTAAAAAAGAGGCAACAGCAACTACAACATCTGAAAATATAGAAGAACCCAAAAGTTAAAGATACAGTACGGTGACTCTTTTTACAGTAGATGGTTAGGATTAGGTATAAGCTTTAAGATCTTATGCAGGTTATCCTGGTAATGTTTTTTATCCAGCTTATAATAATAGGCGCCTTTTTTAGAATTGCTTTTGTCCTTTTCCTTTTGCTTGATCAGAAGTTTGGTAGAAAGCATTTTACGGCTGAAATTTCCTTTATCAAAGCTGGTATTGAAAACATCTTCAAAAAGGCTTTGTAATAAAGGAAGTGTAAACTTTTCAGGCAGCAGCTCAAATAAGATAGTATGGGAAGCGGCTTTATACTGAAGTTTTTTCTGTGCCAGCAATACCATGTCGTTGTGATCAAAAATTAAGTTGGGGAATTCTTTTATAGGAAACCATTCTGCCTCAAAATCTGTGTTGAGAGCTTCTTGGTATTCATTAATATCAATCAAAGCAAAGTAGGCAATAGAAATAGTACGCTGTACGGGGTCTCTGTCAGGCGATGAAAAGGTATAGAACTGTTCCAGGTAAATACCTTCCAGCCCAGTGAGTTTTTTGAGTATCCTGTTCGCGGCAGTATCTGCACTCTCATCCTCGTTTACAAAGCCACCCATTAAACTCCATTTGCCTTTTTCTGGTTCCAGCCCCCTTTTTACCAGTAAAATTTTTAAACGGGTGCCGTCAAAACCAAAAACGATACAATCTACAGCTACTGTAAATTTTGTTATGCGTTGATATCTTTTTTCTTTGGTCACAATATAAAGAGAGATTGAAAAGATAAAGAATATGCAAAATAAAGAATTTATTTGTCAAAAGAACAATTAAATTTAAACGCTGAAGAATAATTGTCTGTATATTAAAGTTAGCACATTTTTACTATCCTGTTTTTTAAGCAAAAGCAGCAAAGTATTACCTAAACTTAAGGGAATTAAAAAAATTGCCGGTACCGCAAAATGTACTATTTTGCAGAATAATGATTTGAAAGGTAAATACAATTGTAGATCCTGGTGCCGCAGGGCCGCAGGAAACGAATATCATATTTCCGGAAGAAGACCTGCAATAATCCTGCAGGGCATCTTTAAACGTTACAGGCTTAAATTTTTGGAAAAATCAAGGCCATTTAAACCTGAAAAACCCGCGCCTGGCGCGGGTTTTATCAATATGTTTAAAAGATGTTTATCAGGAGTTCATACTTGCTAAAAACTCTTCGTTGCTTTTAGTTCCTTTCATCCGTTTCAGCAACTCGGTCATAGCCTCTTCAGTTTTCATATCTGCAAGGTACACACGCAGCAGGTTCATTCTTTGCAATACTTCCCTGTCTAATAAAAGATCATCACGGCGGGTAGAAGATGCAGTAAGGTCAATAGCCGGGTAAATACGTTTATTGGAAAGCCTTCTGTCCAGCTGCAATTCCATATTACCGGTACCTTTAAATTCTTCAAAGATCACCTCGTCCATTTTGCTGCCGGTATCAATTAATGCCGTAGCCAGGATAGTAAGTGATCCGCCGTTCTCAATTTTACGTGCAGCACCAAAAAACTGTTTGGGTTTTTGCATGGCATTGGCTTCCACACCACCGCTCAATACTTTGCCCGATGCAGGAGATACGGTATTATGGGCACGTGCCAGGCGGGTAATAGAATCTAAAAGGATCACTACATCATGTCCGCACTCAACCAGTCTTTTAGCTTTTTGCAGGGCCACAGTAGATACTTTTACGTGCTTTTCTGCAGGCTCGTCAAAAGTAGAAGCAATAACTTCTGCTTTTACACTACGCTCCATATCAGTAACCTCTTCCGGCCTTTCATCTACCAATACCACCATCAGGTAACATTCAGGATGGTTTTCAGCAATGGCGTTTGCCACAGCTTTCAGTAACATGGTTTTACCGGTTTTAGGTTGGGCCACAATCAGTCCACGCTGGCCTTTACCAATGGGTGTGAATAGATCTATAATACGGGTAGAAAGATCAGATGGCCTGGTAAACAGGTTCAGCTTTTCGTAAGGGAATAACGGGGTAAGATAATCGAAAGGCACACGATCGCGTACTTCTTCCGGGCTTTTTCCATTGATGGTATCCACCTTCAGTAAAGCGAAATATTTTTCGCCTTCACGCGGGGGTCTAACCGCACCATGTACAGTATCGCCGGTCTTTAGGCCAAATAATTTTATCTGGGAAGGCGAAACATATACATCGTCGGGGCTGGACAGGTAGTTATAATCAGATGATCTTAAAAAACCATAACCGTCAGGCATCATTTCCAGAACACCTTCGCTTAAAATAACACCGTCAAACTCTACGTTAAAAGCAGTGTCTTTTTCTTTTTTAGGAGTAAAGGTTTTAACAACGGGCTCTTCAACTACCGCTGCTGGTATAGGATTGGCGTATTTTTCTGTAGCTTTTAAGGCCTGTTCTATAAATGAAACGGTGGCCGCGTCCATACTGAAATCTTTATCCTCGCCCGGATCACTTATCTCCTCTTCGGTTTTTTTGTTTTCTACAACAGGTGTTAGCTCCTGCTCTTTTTTAGCCGGGGCTTTTTTCTTTTTAGCCGGAGCCTTCGCTTTTTTAGCCGGGGCTTTAGCCTTCTTGCTGTCTTCTTCGGAGATTCCGTCATCTTCTACAAAAGCTTCTTCCGTTCCTATAGAAGTGGTGGCTTTCACAATACGCTTTCTTTTAGGTTTTGTTTCGGTTGCAGCGTTTTTAGATCCGGCAATGGCCTGGTTATCTAAAATTTGGTAAACAAGGGTCTGTTTGTCCAGCTTTTTAGCATCTGGAATGTTCAGCTGCTCGGCAATATCCAACAGTTCCGGAACGAGCATTTCGTTCAATTGTAAAATATCATACATAAGGGGTAAACTTGTATTAATCAAAATACCGGCTTTAGCATGGTGATTAATAAAAAATAATAGAAAATTGTTTTTGGATGATTTTTTATTGAAATGAAAATCAATAATTAGCAGAGATGATCACAAGCCTTAGGGTCATTTCTACGGCAAAAATAGTATGTTTTTATCCAAAATCAAAAAAATCATTATTTGTGGGTAATTTTTTTAAGAAAATTTATCAGTTTTATAGCCGGTCCTCTGTTAGCACGTTAAGGAGATTCACGAAGAAAACAAAAACTTATGCGTACGTTCTGAAAACGTACCTCGTACTTCTTATATCGTTCATATTAATATTTATCTTTGCCGCCCAAAATAGAGAGCCATGTTTAACAAGAGGATCAAAATAAAAGAGCTTTTAGCACAGGATCCCGATAGCTATCGGGAGGCCCAGGAAGTAACAGTAATGGGATGGGTACGTACTTTCAGGAATAACCAGTTTATTGCCTTGAATGATGGAAGCACCAATACCAACCTGCAGGTTGTGGCAGAACTGGGCCGGTTTGATGAAGCGCTTTTAAAAAGGATCACAACATCTGCTTCTTTAAAAGTTACGGGAACAATAGTTCCTTCGCTTGGAAAAGGGCAGAAAATGGAATTAAAGGCCAGTTTTATTGAAATTTTGGGCGATAGCGATGCAGAAAAATACCCGCTTCAGCCTAAAAAACATTCGCTTGAATTTTTAAGAGAGAAGGCTCATTTACGTTTTCGTACCAATACTTTTGCAGCTGTGTTCCGTACCCGGCACGCTTTGGCATTTGCTATACATAAATTTTTCAATGACAAAGGGTTTGTATATCTGCACACGCCTATTATCACGGCCAGCGACGCAGAAGGTGCGGGTGAAATGTTCCGCGTAACTACATTGCCTTTTGATGAAACGCCCCGTAATGAAGATGGTTCGGTTAACTTTAAAGAAGATTTTTTTGGAAAATCGACTAACTTAACCGTAAGTGGCCAGTTAGAGGGGGAATTAGGAGCAACAGCTTTTGGTGAAATCTATACTTTTGGCCCTACTTTTCGTGCGGAGAACAGCAATACGGCACGGCACCTGGCCGAGTTCTGGATGATAGAGCCGGAAATGGCTTTTTATGACCTGGAAGATAACGCAAACCTTGCTGAGGAGTTTATCAAATACATCATTAGACATGTATTGGAAAACAACCGGGAAGACCTGGACTTCCTGGCCAACCGCCTGGCAGAAGAGGAAAAACAATTGCCGCAGGATAAGCGCAGCGAAATGGGCCTGATAGAAAAGCTGGAATTTGTAATTAACAACGATTTTCAAAGGCTGACGTATACCGAAGCAATTGATATTTTGGCTAACAGCAATCATAATAAGAAAAAGAAATTCCAGTACCCGGTTACGGGCTGGGGAATGGACCTGCAGAGTGAGCATGAGCGTTACCTTGTAGAAAAACATTTTAAAAAACCGGTTATTTTGATGGATTATCCTGCTTCTATTAAAGCATTTTATATGCGTATTAATGAAGACGGAAAGACGGTTGCCGCTATGGATATTTTAGCGCCGGGCATTGGTGAAATTGTAGGAGGTTCACAGCGGGAAGAAAGACTGGATGTATTGCTGGAAAAGATGAAAGCCATGAATATCCCGGAAGAGGAGCTTTGGTGGTATTTGGATACCCGCCGCTTTTGAACAGTGCCACACGCGGGTTTTGGTTTAGGCTTTGAAAGAATGATACAATTTG
>DAOLFI010000065.1:0-9555 GCA_035326385.1 Niabella sp. | reverse complement strand
CTACATCTGTAAATATACGACGGGCCGAGGCCTCTGATTGTCCCCGGATCTTGGAATTAGTGCAGGAGCTTGCCGATTATGAGCACGCTCCCAGGGAGGTTACGGTATCATTAGCACATTTTACTGAGAGCGGTTTTGGTGCCAACCCGGTTTGGTGGGGATTTGTGGCAGCCCCATCTCCCAGCGAGGGAGAGTCATCTTCTCCTGAGATAGTTGCCTTTGCGCTCTATTATATTCGTTTCTCTACCTGGAAAGGACAGGCTATGTACCTGGAAGACATTTTGGTTACGGAACAGATGCGCGGCAGGGGAATAGGCCGTTTGCTGTTTGAGGCATTAATCAAGGAAGCCAGGGAAAAAGGCTTCAAGCGAATTTGCTGGCAGGTGCTGGACTGGAATGAGCCGGCTATCAGTTTCTATAAAAAGTACAATGCCAGCTTTGATGGCGAATGGATCAACTGCGCTATCGACGTATAAATGTTATTGATAACAGTGAACCCCCGCCGGAGCAGGGGTTCGTTTTTCTTAAGCAGTGAAAATATTAGAACGAATAAACCGCCGCTATCAGGAAGCTGCCGGCGCTTTTTGTAGTGGTACCGTCATTTTTAGTAAATATGGGATCTTTGGCGCTGTCTATCCTGAATTCAGGAATAATGGCAAGGCCGCTTGTAGGTTTTATATTGAAAGACAAAGTGCTTTGAATAAGTGATGTTCCAAATAGCACGGCATCTTTTTTATCATCAAAATACTCACCACGAAGTGTGATACCGAATTTTTCAGAGGGATCTACATTTAAGTACAGTGCAGAACCCCACCATTTGCCTGAGGTGCCGGATACAGGATCAACCATCTTTACAGTACCATCATAACCGAGGGAAAATGCATCGCTTACTGTAGCAGTAGCTGTAAGGCCGATCTGGTTATGATTGTTGCCATCCAGGTCTTTTCCTCCTACATAGTTCAAGAAAGCGCTTACATTATCTGAAGTTTTGCTGAACTGGGCAATTACATTCTTTTTGGCAAATGAGGCACCCAGGTAATCGGTTGGGTTGGTAATACCCGCCATCACGCCAAAACCATCGCCTATATTATAATCTATTTTTAAACCGGTATGAGAGAACGGGCCATAAGAAAACATATAACTCATACTGTAATTGCGGTTGAGTTGGGGATCCAGCACCTCGTATCCCAGGTGGGTGCCCCATTTACCGGCAGATATGCGGATATTGTCAGTTGGTTTATAAACCAGGTATGCCTGTTTGATGGCCTGTAATAAAGCAGAGCCGGTAAGCTCGCCGTCATCATTAATATAAGGCTCTTCGGCATAAGAAAACTCCTTTGCCCTGGTGCCAAAGCCCAGGTCAACCACTACTTCGGCTTTCCCTTTGCTGTAGCTGGCTTTCAGCGAGGCCATCCCCAGTTCTATAGAGTTCTGGGAGTTGGTAAAGCTTGTCAGGTTGTTAAAGTCTCCTGCTGATTTTGCGTTTTGAAAATTGTAACGGTAATAAGCATCTACCGATCCGTTAATTTGCAGTTCGCCTTTGGGTTCTTCAGGTTCAGTTTCGGTTTGTGCAAAGATGGCACTTGAGATGAAAAGAGCTTTGGTTGCTAAAAGAAGTTTTCCTTTCATTTACTGTAGTTTAATGTTAAAAAAAATGTTTGAGCAAATTCAAATAGCAGCAGTGTTAATGATATTATATTAAATAATATATACAAAATTATTTAAGTAATCTTGTTTTTATATTATTATTTTTATTTATCATAATTGTAAAATTAACAATATTTATCAATAAAATACTAAAATGTTTAAAATAATATATATATTATATTTTATAATTTGTATTTTAAATCGGAGTTTTTGTATAAATCGATATTATTAAATGATATATTATGGGGGTCTGTTAAAAATGCTATATTTGCGCCCTAAATTTTTTATAATGGCAAATACTGCAGATATCAGCCGTGGCATGATCTTAAAACTGGATGGAAGCCTTTACTCTGTTGTGGAGTTTGGCGAAAACAAAACAGCTCGCGCAGCTGCAAAAGTGTGGGCAAAGCTTAAAGGAGTAGACAATAGCAGGACAATTGAAAAAACCTGGAACTCGGGCGATACAATTTATCCTGTTAGAGTTGAAAAAAGGGCTTTCCAATATCTTTACCAGGATGAAACAGGATTTAACTTCATGGATAACGATACATTTGAACAAATGAGTGTAGCAGAGAACCTGATTGATGCTCCACAATTTTTAAAAGAAGGGCAGGAAGTTGCTATTGCTATCAATACAGAGACTGAACAGCCTGTAAGTGTTGAACTGCCCGATAAAATTGTAATGCTGGTTACCTATACAGAACCCGGGTTAAGGGGTGACACTGCTACCCGTACCTTAAAGCCTGCTACTGTAGAAACCGGGGCAACTGTTAGCGTTCCTTTGTTTGTAAATGAAGGAGAACTGATAAGGGTAAATACAAAGACGGGTGAATACGTTGAACGGGTAAAGGAGTAATAAAAAAACAGATATTATGGAATGGCTCTGCAATCAATAAAGATTTTGAGCCATTTTTAATATAGGACATTTATTCCATTAAAAATTAGCAGTAAATCTTCTGTTAATGTTATTGATTTACTTATCTTAGTTATTCTTTCTTAAAGCAGGTAGCTAAATAATTTTTTAAACCAAGCTGTCAAATTGAAAAATATGGACTTCAGGCAAATTCAGGAATTGATCAAGATGATCAATAAATCAAATATCGGGGAGTTAACTATTGAAGAAAAGGATTTTAAACTGTGTATAAAGCAGAAAGAAGAAGCTGTAACCCAGCTGGTATCCGCTTCTCCTTATCCTATACAACCGATGGCAGTACCACCGGCACAAATCACTGCCCCGCAAACACAGGCAGCAGCTGCATCAGCACCGGCACCTTCGGAAAAAGCAAAAGCGCCCGAAGCTGCCAGCAACAATACCATTATAAAAAGCCCGATGATCGGTACGTTCTATCGCCGGCCTACTCCCGACAAACCTAATTTTGTTGAAGAGGGTGATATTATCACAACAGGAAAAGTGCTTTGCGTGATTGAGGCAATGAAGCTGTTTAACGAAATTGAAAGCGAGATCAGTGGCCGGATTGTAAAGATACTGGTGGATGATGCTTCTCCTGTAGAGTTTGATCAGCCTTTGTTTGAGGTAGAGACTGCTTAGTAATTAGCTAATTTGCTGATGAGCCAATTAGCCAATGTTATTTGAGGTGTACTTTAATACTTGCAAATATGAAAAGAGAAACAATAGAGAAAAACCCGGTATTGAAATTGTCTTTTGACTTTTCTTTGATGGTAATCAGCTATTGTGAGGAACTTGATTTGCAAAAAAAAAATGTATTAAGTAAGCAATTATTACGTTCCGGAACCTCAATAGGAGCTAGTTGCTTTGAAGCGCAAAACAGCGAAAGCAAAGCTGATTTTATACACAAAATGAAAATAGCAGCAAAAGAAAGCGATGAAACGCAGGATTGGTTATTGCTTTGCTCCTATGTAAATGATTACCCTGATTGTAATTTACTGTTACAAAAGCAGGAAGAGCTCAATAAAGTATTAACTAAAATTATTGCGATTTCAAAAAGAAATAACCCGCTAAGTTACTTTTTTAGTTTATTCCATTTATAATATTTCTAATTGGCTGATTGGCTGATTGGCTAATTGGCATATTCTCATATTCGATTTATGTTTAAAAAAATATTAATAGCCAACAGGGGAGAGATCGCGCTTCGGGTAATCAGGACCTGCAGGGAAATGGGTATCAAAACCGTTGCGGTTTATTCTACAGCAGACAGTGAAAGCCTGCATGTGAAATTTGCTGATGAAGCGGTTTGTATAGGGCGCCCTGCCAGTACAGAGTCCTATCTTAATATCCCCAATATTATGGCGGCTATTGAAATTACCAATGCCGATGCGGTTCACCCGGGTTATGGATTTCTGGCAGAAAATGCAAAATTTGCAGACATCTGCAATAAAAGCAATATTAAGTTTATAGGCCCTACTGCTGATATGATCAATAAGATGGGCGATAAGATCACAGCTAAGGAAACCATGATCAAAGCAGGAGTTCCCGTGGTTCCGGGCGGAGAGGGTTTGCTGGAAAGTGTAGACCAGGCCAAAGTGCTGGCACTGGAGATTGGTTACCCTGTTATTTTAAAAGCCACTGCCGGTGGCGGTGGTAAAGGTATGCGCATAGTGTGGAAAGAAAGCGAATTGGAAAAAGCTTACGACACGGCCAAAATGGAAGCGGCAGCATCGTTTAAAAATGATGGTATTTATATGGAAAAATTTGTGGAAGAGCCACGCCATATAGAAATACAGGTTGCCGGCGACCAGTTTGGTAATGTATGCCACATGAGTGAGCGCGACTGTTCTATTCAGCGCCGCCATCAGAAACTGGTGGAAGAATCTCCTTCACCTTTTATGACACCGGAGCTGCGCACCGCTATGGGTGAGGCTGCAAAAAAAGCCGCTGCGGCTATAGGGTATGAGAGTGTGGGCACGGTAGAGTTCCTGGTAGATAAGCACCGTAATTTCTACTTTATGGAAATGAACACCCGCATACAGGTAGAGCATTGCGTTACAGAGGAGGTGATCAATTTCGACTTAATAAAAGAACAGATCAAAATTGCTGCAGGGGAAAAAATTTCAGGACAGGATTATATTCCCCATATGCACAGTATAGAGTGCCGCATCAATGCCGAAGATCCGTTTAACGATTTTCGCCCATCACCGGGTAAAATTACCACCCTGCATGTGCCGGGTGGCCATGGTGTAAGAGTAGACAGCCATGTGTATGCCGGCTATACCATTTCTCCTTATTACGATTCCATGATCGGCAAGCTGATCACTGTGGCCCGTACCCGGGAAGAGGCTATTGATACCATGTACCGTGCCCTTAGCGAGTATGTAATAGAAGGTGTTAAAACTACTATTCCCTTTCACCTGCAGTTAATGAAAGACGATAATTTTATTAAAGGAAACTTTAATACCAAGTTCTTGGAAACCTTCCAGCTGAAGAAATAAAGAAAAACGGGCACCATCAGATAGTGCCCGTTTTTTATAAAAAATACGCTGTTACTTTTTTGTTACAGTGATCTGGGTATCAATACCGGAAGCCATGGGTATCTTCTGGCCCTGCACTTCAATATTCCCTTTTAATGTTTGCCTTACAGTTGTAATCATAGGCATACCCGTTTCTATATCAACTTCTGTATTACCGGTTACTTCACCTGTTATGTCAAGTAGCATCTCAATGTTGTTCGAGGTCATTTTAGAAGTGCTGTCGGTTTTTAAACTGCTTACCGTGCTGATGATCGCTTTTGAGCCTTCTACTTTAGTTAGGGTATAAGTGTTTGTTGCCGAAATAATATAGGGATTTTTCAAGGTAAAAGTCGATGTCCACGAATCGCCAACCTTTACAGGCTTTTCAGGATAAAATCCAAAAGACTGCTCCACAAGGTTTTTCATGGCTTCTTCGCCCAAAACACCCTGCAGTGTCTGCTTTTGCATTTCGTCCTCTCCTGATTTTTGCAGCAGTTCTTCAAAACCATCCACCTTTACTACTTTTCCCCCGGGATTTAAAACTACTCCAACTGTTTGTCCTTTTAATGCTTTAAAAGCATTGTTGGCCACGTTGGAAGAATCTGTATCATTGCTGTCCATGTTTACTGTTTGACCCATTACATCCATGCTCATCTTCAGGCTGTCGTAAGTCATGTTTAGTCTTTTGTTAGCGCCTTCTGCAGTAATGGAATATGACATATTAATATCATAATCCATATTATATTCCATCTCCTGACCCATTACGTTCTGTAAGGTCTTTGTTTTCATGCTTGTCAGGGCTTCATATTTACTCCCGTTTGCAGGGTTGAATTTTAGAGTATAGGTTTTTTGGCCATAAGCCGTACAGCTTAAAAGCAACATAACTGCTATGGATATAAAGACAGACTTCATGTATATTTTTTATTGTTTCTGTAAACTGTATATTACCAACTGCTGGCTGGCGTTACTCGGACAGAGGCTCATCAATAAAACCTCTTATTTAAGCGTACTGATCAGCTTGTCGTTCAATGTTACATAATCCTGGTTTTTAGCTGCAAGGGCCAGTTCTTTTGATTTTAAAGCGGCTTCTTTAGCTTCAGCTTTTTTGCCTATTTTAGCAAGCGCACGGGCATGCTGGTATCTTACCCAAAACGCGTTAGGTTGTGCTTCGATTGCTTTAGCCAGCCATTCTTCAGCCTTCTTCAGGTCTTTTCCGCTTTCAAGATAATAGAATGCTGCCTGGAAATAAGCGGGTTTATCAGAGCTCATTGACTCATCAATAGAGGCCATGATCTTTGCATCTACATTGGTTTTTATAGGGAGGCTTACAGCAGATTTATCCCAGCTGATCAGCAGCTCGCAGCTTTCAGGCTGAATATTGTCGAACTGGATCGTAAAGTTTTCTACTTTGGTTGTCAGTGGTTTTACTTTAGCTGTAACTCTTACCACATCCTGATCCTGTTGATAAGCAGCAGGGCTTGTTACGTCTGTTTGTTTAGTGATAATTAACGTCCATGAAGTAGCGCCCGGGATGCTTAACAGGCCATACTTGCCGGCAGGGATTTCTTTACCGCCTATAATTACATCGTCTCCAAAGCTAAGCGTAGTAGCGCCATTGGCTCCTGTGCGCCATACTGCATTGTAAGGGACAAGGTCTCCGAATATCTTACGGCCTTTTGTTGCCGGACGGCTATAAGAAAGCTCAATATTAGATAATCCGAACTCCTGCTTTACTGTCTGGGCAGGGCTGGGAGCAGGCATTTTTATCTGGGCATTTCCATAAGATAGTGCACTTAACAATACAATTGCTAGAAGTAATTTTTTCATGTGTATATTATTTATATATTTTTTCCCGGTAAAAATAGTGAATAAAAATGATGTTATAGTTGCGGGGGTAACACGGGTGTATAACAAACTCACTATTTCAGAGAGAGCTATGCGAGACGTCCTTGCCTCACACTTTTATATTGCCTCCCGGCTGATGGACAACACTCAAAAAGGATATGTCATACACTCCGGGCCCGCAACCTGCAAAATTATTTAAACGATGGGTGAAACTGCTCCAAGGTTTTACGCAGAAATTCCTTATCAAGATGGGTATAGATCTCTGTGGTGGTAATGCTTTCATGGCCCAGCATTTCCTGTACGGCTCGCAGGTGGGCACCGCCTTCTATTAAATGCGTGGCAAATGAATGGCGGAACGTGTGTGGAGAAACGGTTTTATGAATACCTGCTTTCTGTACAAGTTCTTTAATGATGAGAAAGATCATAACACGGGTGAGCTTTTGCCCGCGCTTGTTTAAAAATAAAATGTCCTCATTGCCGGGCTTTACAGCAATATGGTTACGGATATTTTTCCTGTAAATATCAATGTACTTTATAGCTGAGCTGCCTATGGGTACCAGTCTTTCCTTATCGCCTTTACCTGTAACTCTTATATACCCTACTTCCAAGTATAACTGTGAAATACGCAGGTTTACTATTTCGCTAACACGAAGTCCACAGCTGTAAAGTGTCTCTATTATAGCTTTATTACGGGTGCCTTCGGGCTTACTAAGGTCAATGCAGGAAATGATACTTTCTATTTCTTCAAAACTTAAAACGTCTGGCAGTGCCCGTTTGGTTTTTGGCGCTTCCAGCAGGAGCGTAGGATCTTCCGTAGCTATCTCTTCCAGTGCACAATATTTGTAAAAGGCACGAATGCCGGAAATAATGCGGGCTTGTGAGGTTGCCGTCATCTCCAGTTCGCCGATCCATTGTATAAAAAACTGCAAATCCTGCAGCGTAACAGCTGCAGGATTCTTTTTAATATTTTTTATTTCAAGAAACTGGGTAAGCTTATCCAAATCGTGCAGGTAAGCCCCGGTTGAATTTTCAGAAAGAGATTTTTCTAACTGAAGATATGCTTTAAAACCTTTTTTGTATGGTTCCCACATGGGTTATTTAAAAGAGAGCGGGTTGTTATGCACTATTTCCTTGCCTTTCACAATCAGCTTAGCGTAAATATTGCTTTTGGTAATATTTACAGAATCAATAAGGTTATGGATATTGTCATAATCTATTTCTGTAACGCCTGTGTCTGTAAGCAGCTGTTTGGCTATTTGCCCTGTAGCCATGTCTTCCACATAAATAAAGGTATTGTCGTAATAAGCCACAAGCCCGTTCTCCAGTTCGAATTTGGGATCAAAATTGTTGATAGCGCTGGTAAATTTGCTGGTGGTGCCACTCTGGTCAAAAGGCAGCTTCAATAAATAGCCCCGGCCTGTAGCACAGTCGTTGAATTTTATCCAGGCGTATTTATCCTCTATAATATCTGTAGTAAGGAACTGTTTGGAAGGGACAACCGGTTTTTCTATAAACTCGTTAAAAATAATGTCTTTGATTACGCCCATTCCGCCCTTTTCCCAATGTATGGAATCAATCCGGCAGTCTTTAAAGCTTATTCTTACAAAAGGTTTTCCGGGAGCTTCAGAGCGAACAACAATAGGCTCGGTTAAGCAGGTAGTATCGCTGCAAATTGGCTGGGATGCGGTTCCCTTACCACCATCGGAACAGCTGGCGAAGGCAAGAGTGGCAATAACAAACGAAAGGGTCAATAATTTCATGTGTTGAATTTTTTGTTCTGCAATAATATTATGTCAGGTTACTGAAGTAACAAACCTACATAAAAAAAATTGTTTGGCAGGGTGATTTATATCAGCTAATTATATTTACAGGAATACATCTTCCAGTAAGAAATATTCCGGCGCTCCGGCTTTCTGAAAAGTGATGGAAACAATATCATATTGTATCCATTTATACCCGGGGTTGAGAAAAAGGTATTCATCGGCAGCGTTTTGAAGAAATGTGAATTTCTTTTTTGTTACGCTTTCCTCCGGATGGCCGTAAAATGACGAGCTTCTTGTTTTTACTTCAATAAAATGTAATTTTTTACCTTTAGTGGCAATAATGTCTATTTCATAATGAGCATGGCGCCAGTTACGGCAAATAATAGTGTAGCCTTTGGCCTCAAGAAATCCTGCAGCCAGCAGCTCGCCGTTTTTACCCAGCTCGTTATGATCAGCCATTGCTTATCTTTACCTGAATTTACTATAAAAAATTAATATGCAGCAGTTAGCACCTTTAAGCGGAAGTATCAAACATTATGATTGGGGTGGCATCTCTTATATACCTTCCCTCTTACAGATAGAGAATCCCAATATGCAGCCCTATGCAGAGTATTGGCTGGGAGTGCATCCGCAGGCTGGTTGTAAACTTATACTGGCCGGCGGGGAAGAAGTATTACTAAGGGACTATATAGCAGCCAACGGCTTAAAGGCCCTTGGGGATAATGTGCTTAAAGGTTTTGGCAATATGCCTTATCTGCTAAAGGTTTTAGATGTGAAAGATATGTTGTCTATACAGGTACATCCCTCTAAAAAGCAGGCAGCTATTGATTTTGAGCAGGAGAATAAAGCTGGCGTTCCTATTGATGCGCCTAAC
>DAOLFI010000893.1:0-1958 GCA_035326385.1 Niabella sp. | reverse complement strand
AAATAATTTCGTAGCGCCTGGTAAAATTTGGTATCCCCTGCAATTTTCCGAAGCATAGAAACAACCATTGCCCCGCGCTGGTAAACAGCATTGCTGTTGGCGCCAGACCACATGTTATTTGAGTTGGCAATACTTGTTGCCGATAAATATATAGGAGTGCCTGAAGTGGATAATGCAGTGGATTTTATACCGCTTCTATGCGATACTGGGTTTTGTGAGAGTGATGGAACTAATTCTGCTGCCAGGGCCTCGCCATATTTTGCGAATCCTTCTGCTAACCAAAGGTGGTTCCAGGTAGCGAAAGTGACCTTGTTTCCAAACCATTGATGCACTAATTCATGAGCTATTACAGACCAACTACTCATAGTGCTCCACCCCATTGCTGAAAATGTTTGGTGTTCCATGCCTCCACTCCAGCCAAACTCGTACATACCATACTTTTCATCTTTAAATGGGTAGTCGCCAAATTTTTCGCTAAATGCTATCATTTCCTGCCGGCAGAAGTCCATCGCAGTCAATTGTGTGGATGGGTTGGTTCCTCTGCCTTCATATATGTAATAAACAATTGGGACAGATGTTCCATTTACATTTACAGGAGTTCTATTAAATACCCTGTACTTAGCAACTCCTATTGCTACAAGATAAGATGGTATCGGATGTCTGTGCTTGTATGTCATGATTCTATTAGAACCTGAGATTATATCATTTGTTAATACTCCATTAGTAGCAGCACGAAAGGCAGAAGGTGTAGTGATAATAAAATCCATAGAATCAATCTTATCCTGCATATCTGCTTTGCATGGCCACCAGTCCTCATCTCCGTAAGATTCAGATAGTGTGTATATCGCATAGCTGCTTGCAATATTTGATCGTTGGAACCCCTCGCCGTAATCATTAAAATCAGGAGGCGTACCACCGTAAGTAATACTTACTGAATCAAGTACATTAATCCCTAAAGGTGATGGAAGAGTTATCCTTAGAATATTTTGATTGGCTCCACTGGATGGAAAGGAGAATGAAACACCGCTGGTGCTGCCATGGTAGCTTACTGAGAGGGTGCTATTGTTAAAAGACGCTTTATTAAGGTCGAAAGTAATAACTGATACATTGCTTTGCTTTGTAAGAAAGTATGTAGTTACTGTACCGCTGATGTATTTGCCTGCATCCGGGTCAATACTCCATTGAGCCCTATGATACTTAACATCTATATTAGCCCCTGTACCACTGTAGCCAGTGGTTTGTGAAAAACTAATTAAGGGATAGAGAAAAATCAGCAGGGAAAGCACTCGCTTTCTCAAAGGAATTGGACTCATAAGTGGTTTTTGTTTGGTCGTTACTTGCTTCTCAAAAAGCTGTTTTTATATTGCTATCTTTTGGCAATTTTTTAGCAGCAAGATTGGTTTTTCAAAAATTTAAAAGTGCCGCTTTGCCAGTGATAGCATAATACAAAAACAACTGGTGACTTAGGAAAAACCCTACTTAACATTATTCGGAGTCGGAAAACGGCATGCCTGGTATCAGCGCACAATCAGAAACAGAAAATTTACAGGTTTGCAGGTTTGACGACAAGAACTACGTAGTAGCGTTTGCCCTGTAACAAAAATTGGAGTTTAAATTTACCTTTCCAATCAAATAGGGGTTTTTCATTAGAAAATAAGTATATATCCTTATGCCTGAACAGCGATCCTGGTATTTTATCTCATCCGGTATTCGTAAAAACCCTAAACTCAGTGGCCAAAGTGGCTTTTAACCATTCATTTGCACCCGGCTGCTAAAGCCGGAAGACACTTGTAAGGGTATGGGCTTTTCACAGCCTGATTAAACCCAATTAAAAAGCCATTACAGAATCCTGCAATGGCTTTACCTGTATTTTTTCAATAGCACTTATTTCACCACACCCAGTTCCTTCCCGATTTTGGTGAAGGCGGCAATGGCCCTGTCCAGGTGCCCCTGGTCGT
>DAOLFI010000892.1:0-1962 GCA_035326385.1 Niabella sp. | reverse complement strand
GTCAACCAAAAGGGTATCCTTACTACCGCTTAATTTTACGGTCATGTTCATTTTTAAAACATTGCCTTCTTTAGTGCTGTCTTTGCCGCCCCCGTCAAATATCTTGTATTTTAACCCGTTAGGACTGGTTTGGTAGTCAACGTTATTACATGCAACAAATGCTGTTGCTGCAAATACCATTGCTCCTAAAATTTTAGAACGTCTCATTTTTTGTTATTTGTTAAATTGTTATTTACGATTTATTGTTTACACATTTATATTGCTGCTATACCAGTAAATGTTCATTTTCTTTAATAGCCATCTTAAATTTCTCTATTGTTTGCGGCAAAGCATCTTTAGTATTCCCTCCCGATGCGTTGAAATGTCCGCCACCGTTAAAATACCTGCGCGCAAAGGTATTACAATCAAAGTCGCCTTTGCTTCTAAAGCTCCATTTTCTTTCCTCATCCCTGTCAATTACCAAGCCTACCAGTCTGATGCCCTGTACAGTCAGCGGATAATTTACCAAACCTTCAGTATCTCCTGTTTTTATTTCATATTTAAGCAGATCCTGTTTGGTAATAGCTATAAGCGCCGTGTTATATTCGTAGAAAAATTCCATACGGTTACTTAATATATGGCCTATAAAACGCAACCTGTTCTCCAAAAAATTATCAAAAAGGTGACTATGCACCTGCGTATGGTTCAATCCTGCTTCCATCAGTCTGGCTACCATATAATGCACCGTGGCATGGGTAGAAGAAAATCTGAAAGACCCCGTATCGGTTACTACTCCAGCATACAGGCATTGTGCTATATCGGCATCTATCAGCTTGTCGTTACCGCTTGCTACAATAAAGTCGTAAACCATTTCACAGGTAGAGCTTTTGGTAATATCGCTGATACCGTAATTAAAGCTGGGCGTATCGGGCTGCTCATGGTGGTCTATCAAAACCTTTACACAATTCAAACCAGCCAGCACAGGTGCCAGGTTTTTGGTACGGTGAAAAATATTAAAATCGAGGCAAAAAAGATAATCGGCCAGATTCATGATCTCAACTGACCGTTCCCGGTATTTTTCAAAATTCAAAACACCTTCACACCCGGGCATCCAGTTCAGCCAGCTTGCCCAGTTAGTTGGGGAAATAACTGATACTTCATGTCCCAGCTTCTTCAAAAAACCACGTAAACCCAGCGCAGAACCCATGGCATCCCCATCCGGTTTTTGATGCATGGTAATGACAACCCTGGCAGGCTGAGCAATAAGCGGAAATATATCTTTTAGCGGTTTCATTTAAGAGGCGCAAAAATAGGTAAATTAAGGTCATTAAGAAATATTTAGTTTTTGTACCTTTGCAACCCAAAAATGAATATATGAGTAACCGTACATTTACGATGATTAAGCCTGATGCTATGGAAAACGGCCATGCAGGCGCTATTTTAGACCGGATCACAAAAGCAGGATTTAAGCTGGTGGCGCTAAAACTCACCAAACTCTCTGCTGAAAAAACAGGTGAATTTTATGCTATTCATAAAGAAAGGCCCTTTTTCGGAGAGTTAGTAGAGTTTATGAGCCGTGGGCCCATTATTGCTGCAATACTGGAAAAAGAGAATGCAGTAGCAGATTTCCGGGAGCTGATTGGAGCTACAAACCCTGCCAATGCCGCAGAAGGCACTATCCGTAAAGATTTTGCTGCTTCTGTTGGTGAAAATGCTGTTCATGGAAGCGACAGCGATGAAAATGCTACAATTGAAGGCAACTTTTTCTTTAACCATTTTGAAAGAGTGTAATTTACGATCGCAAAATATTCCAAAGCCGGCTTCATAAGAGCCGGTTTTTTTATAAGCTGGAAAGAACTGATACTGCTAGTACAAGAAAAGTGCGGCAAAATAAAAAGGCCTCTTCGATTAACATCGAAAAGGCCTTTGTGCCCAGGACTGGATTCGAACCAGCACACCTCGCGGCGCTGCCACCTGAAGACA
>DAOLFI010000891.1:0-1979 GCA_035326385.1 Niabella sp. | reverse complement strand
TCCAAAACACCTGTTATCACTGGTTTTAGCGGAGCTTTTTCAGGAAAAGAACCTATTATTTTATTGTAGGCGCCTTTTACTTCATTTTGCCTTTGTAACCACTCCTGCCTTGTATCATATTTCAGCACCATTGATCTTCTGCGATCCAGTATTTCAAACGCCTGGCCAGCAAAATATTTGTATAATGCGGTATTAGCATCATTGAGGTAAGCCCATTTCGGCAAAACATCCTCAACCTCCTGCCCGTAAACGGAGCGGGCAGGCAGTGTGGCACACAGCACAAACATTAAAAGAGTGACCGCCCGTTTAAGATGGACGACGCTACATAAACAGCTATTTTCTCTTCGTCCTGCCATCTACATAGTTTTTAATAAATCGCTGATCATTCGCATCGCTATCCTTGTATTTTTTCCTGATCGATTTTAGTTTCCTGTGCATTTCTTTTTTCACTTTTTTATAGGCAGGGTCGTTATATACATTATGCATTTCCTGAGGATCTTTTTGCAAATCATATAATTCCCACTCATCAATATCATAATAAAAATGAATGAGCTTATAGCGATCTGTGCGTATACCATAATGACGTTTCACCATGTGGATAGAAGGGTACTCATAATACGTGTAATAAATAGCATCACGCCACTTAAAAGTTTTACCTCCGGCTAAGTTCCTGAATGACTCTCCCTGCATATCTGCCGGTGTTTTCACGCCTGCATAATCAAGAAAAGTAGGACCAAAATCCAGGTTTTGCACTAATGCGTTTATTGTAGTGCCTGCTTTAATTTCTTTAGGGTAACGGATTAAAAGTGGCGTACGCAATGATTCTTCATACATAAACCTCTTATCAAACCATCCATGTTCTCCCATATAAAACCCCTGATCAGAAGTATAAACGACTATAGTATTTTCTGTTAACCCATTTTTTTCCAGGTAATCTAATAACTCACCAACACCGTCATCTACCGCAGCAATAGTTCCCAGGTAATCCTGCATGTAACGCTGATAGCGCCAGCGCATGAGGTCTTCTTTCGACATGGATTTGTATCTTTTCTTAAAGTCTTCGTTTATGGGATCGTATACAGCATCCCAGGCTTTTCGCTGCGCAGCATCCATGCGGCCAAGATTATTATTATAAGCATCTTTATCCCATTTCAATGTAGGAGGAATACCTAATTCATCCATGAGATCAGGTTTAATCTTGCTGTCCCCCGCCCAGTTCATATCCTTAAGAATATTCATTTCAGCTTTTTTTGCAGCAGTGCCCCGCCCTTCGTAATTATCAAATAAAGTCTCAGGTTCGGGGAAATTCATTTTTGTATAGTCTTTATAATGGCGTTCGGCAGCCAGCCACTCCCTGTGCGGCGCTTTTTGATGATACAATAAGCAGAACGGTTTATTTTTATCCCGGCCATCCAGCCATTGCAATGCCAGATCTGTTGTAATATCGGTAACGTAGCCATGGATCTGTTGCTTGGCACCATTAATAATAAAATCAGGATTATAGTAGGCTCCCTGATCCGGTAATACTGCCGAATAATCAAATCCCTGGGGTAAGCCATCCATATGGATTTTACCTACCATGGCCGTTTGATAACCTGCATGTTGAAGCAGTTTAGGAAAATTATTCTGGTTCCAGTCGAACCTGGAAACATTGTCTACCTTACCGTTCATAAAGCTGTGTTTTCCTGTTAGTAAAACGGCACGGCTGGGCGCACATAACGAATTTGTAACAGTGGCTCTTGTAAACAATGCTCCTTCCTTCGCAAGCCGGTCAATATTTGGCGTTTTATTGATACCGTATCCGTACGCGCTCACAGCCTGGTAACCATGGTCGTCACTCATTATGTACACAATATTGGGCCGGGAGCTTTTACTTCCGGCAGTGCTTTGACCCTGAACTGATAATGCGGCAAAGGCAAATAATACTAAAACTGTCCACTTCATTTTATTCCTTTTTAGTTATTTAATATTTTTTTATG
>DAOLFI010000890.1:0-1980 GCA_035326385.1 Niabella sp. | reverse complement strand
CATGTTTTGAACCTTCACGCGCCAAACCAGAAACAGGATGCGCAAGATCCCAGAAGTACTTTAAGGTTCGTTTTTGAACAGTATCAAGCAATGCTTCATTGCTGATTGCGGGAAACTTGCGGGAGGAGTCAAGCTTTGTAACAAAAGCCCCGGTAATGGCTGTTTGCAGGCTGCCGCCTGAAGCAGATTGCAAGGCTGTTCCAACACTCAGATTGTATTTTGTGAGATGGGAGAGGCTGGCCGCCGGCTGAATAGTTATTACAGAGTCTCCATTGGATAAAGAAGCTGCATGAGCGATGTTTGTACCGTTATTATCAGTTAAAATAACAGCATTAAGTGTTGATGATTTTATGGGCTGGGTAAAGCTTACTTTAATTTGCGGAGTAACAGAGGCATTCAAAAGGGTAGTATTGAACGCAGCTCCATTTAAAGTAATAGTCTTTAAAGCAGGCTTATGCGGGGTTTCCCCGGGTGGTGTAATAGTGTCATCCTTACTACCACAGGAGAAAATAAGCCATAGTGAGACGAATACAAAAGCTGCTATTTTATTTTTTATTTGCATAGCACATTAAACAATATAAAGGAAGAAGCTATTGTCGTTCCGGGTTAAAAATTTGTGACACAAAATCAATGCCTGTACCATCACAATTCAGCTGCACGTTGAGATTTCTCCGCTGCGCTACGAAACGACGATTCGCCATCAGCATATTACAAAATATGTCATTGGCAACGTAGAGAGGAACCTCAACGTAAACCCGAAACTTGTTGTATAGTATCATATATATATATACTTTATGTTAAAGACAGCCTCACGTTGGGATTTCTCCTCCGATAGTCATCGGAGCTACGAAATGACAATAAAAATCATGTCCTCGCATCATTGATTTTGCATCGCCACATCCTTTAGTCTGCCTGCTGCATTAATACCCAACCCACATCAGATCACAATTGTCTGAATAGAATGAGGTAAAGCCGTTAATGAAGCAGCTTTGCCATCTATCCATAAAAAATAAGGAGTATTCAGGCTGTCCTGGTTCATTACTATCACAATAAGTTTGCCATCCTCATTTCTGAATGCGGTTGTCAGCAGCTGGCTGCGCGTAGCTGAAGCTATTATTCTCTTTGCACGAGGCTTAATAAATTTTGAAAAGTGACCAACGTAATAGTACGCATTAGTGTAGATCAGCTTACCGGTTTTAGTATCTGCGTGGACGGGTGCAAAGCAGAAATTCTGAACATGGTTGGGACCTCCTGTTTCATCCAGCAAAATGTTCCAGTCGGTAAATCCCACCATCCCGTTGTTGAAATCATTGATCATAGAACGGCCATATTCCTCACCTAATACCCATGCATTATAGCGGGCCGGATTAAAGCTCTCTGCACAGCCCTCTGTAAAAAAGATATGTTTGTCAGGAAATGCTTCCTGCACACGTTTCAGGGTTTCGTACATAGGTGTTCCGCCGCTCCAGTCTTCATACCAGTGAAAACCAATGCCCCAAATATATTTGGCCACATCGGGATCTTTCATATAAGTCTGCGCACGTTGATAAATCAAATCCCTGTTATGATCCCATACAATAATTTTTTTATCACCCAGTCCCTCTTTCTGCATGGTGGGTCCCAAATGATTTTTTAAAAAAGAGGCCTCCTCTTCGGCAGTATAAATACAGCTCTCCCACTTTTGTGTGGCCATTGGCTCATTCTGAACCGAAATGCCCCATACCGGCACCTGCTCCTTTTCATACTCCTTAATGAACTTAGTGTAATATAATGCCCAGCTATCATAAAACTCCGGCTTTAACTTTCCTCCCTGGAGCATATTATTATTGTCCTTCATCCATGCCGGCGGGCTCCAGGGACTTGCAAATAAAGTAAGCTTACCACCTGCAGCCTTAATAGCCTCCTTAATAAACGGCAGTTTATACTTCCGGTCATGATCAATAGTAAAAGAGGCCAGCTCTTTATCACCATCCTTTACAT
>DAOLFI010000889.1:0-1981 GCA_035326385.1 Niabella sp. | reverse complement strand
CGATATGTTTCTTACCTGCATTATACAGATGATCAGGGTCAAGCACTGTCTATGGATCAGTATAGAAAAGAGTATACGGATACAGCCGGAAACGGCAGGTTATTAAGTTGGGACTACTACCCTACTGAAGATTATAAACATCGTTATACTTCCATAGAATTACAAGATATAATGGCGCGAGCAGGTATTGACTATAGACTTTCTGGTAGTTTCTCAGCAAGTGTGCAATACCAATACCAAAAACAACAGAGCCAGAATAATTCATTTTCAGGAATTGAGAGTTTTTATACACGCAACCTTATTAACAGGTTTACTGTTTTACCGGCTAACACGTCACAACCAGCAACTTATCCAGTACCCAAAGGAGATATATTAAACAGGTCCACTTCGCCACTTATTTCCCAAAACCTGCGAGGGCAACTTAATTTTTCTCATATCAGTCTCCAGCATAATATTTCCGCCATTTTAGGAGCAGAGCTTAGGGAAGCAGCGTCTGGCCCATCAGAAGGTTTTACAGTTTACGGTTACAGGGAAGATCCTATTAGCTCTTCCAGAGTCGACTATACGCGTACATTTCCAACTTATATAAATGGAAGTTTTGACTACATACCTGGATCAGCCGGAAGTATTAGCTCAAAATTAAATACAAGATTCGTAAGTATTTATGCCAATGGCAACTATACGCTAAACAAAAAATATAGTCTTAACGGGAGCTTTAGAAAAGATGCCTCCAATGTATTTGGCTTATCCACCAATGACAAATGGAATCCCTTATGGTCCTCGGGAATAGGATGGCTCATTTCAAGGGAAAGTTTTTACAAATCAGAAATGATCCCTTACCTTAAACTAAGATTAACTTACGGATATAGCGGCAATGTAGCCGTAGGAAGAACTCCATTGCCTGTTAGCCTGGCTTCCACTAATTCAATTACCCGCTTTCCAATGCAACGCATTGGCAGTTTAAACAACCCCTCATTAAGATGGGAAAAATCCCGGCAACTTAACATAGGTATAGACTTTGAATTCGTAAACAAAAGAGTTAGTGGTGCTGTGGAATATTATCATAAAAAAGGCTCTGACCTATATGGAGAAACTCCTTATGATTATACCGGATGGGGCAGAGAGCAATTTATTACAGCAAATGTTGCCAATATGGAAGGCAGGGGATGGGACATATCCGTAAACACAATAAACACCAGCAACACAGTTAAGTGGAGCACTTCTTTTATTTACAATTACAATACCAGTAAAACCACCGGTTATTTTACAGAAACTGCAGGTGATTTTTTTAATATTAATAGTGGTAATAGAATCTTTCCTGTAATAGGTAAGCCGTTGTACTCAATTACTGCATACAAATGGGGCGGATTAAGTACAAAGGGGGACCCCCAGGGATATCTGGATGGCACATTAAGTACTGATTACCTGGCAATTTCTGAAAAAGTGGGAATGGAAGGACTAAATAGTGGTTCCATTGTTTTTATAGGTCCTTCAACACCTGTACATTTCGGATCTGTAATAAACAGAATAGAATGGAAAGGGCTTTCATTCTCAGTCAATCTCATGTTTAAAGCAGGGTATTACTTTTTTAAAGAATCTTTTTCTTCGCTAGATTTAATCACCAACGGCAACGGTCATATCGATTATTATAAGCGATGGCAAAAGATTGGAGATGAGATCCATACTGACGTACCATCATTTGTGTATACGGACTACCCGCAGTATAGGGAAAGAGCATCATTCTACAGATATTCGGAACCCCATGTAGTCAAAGGCGATCATCTCCGGCTCCATTATCTCAACCTCGCATATAGCATCAAACTAAAAAAACACTCAGCACCTTTCCAACTTTATGCCAATGCAACCAACTTAGGTATTATTTGGCGGGCTAACAGATATCATTTGGATCCTGACGCCGGAACCTCCTACCCTGCAGTTAAGCAATATACATTAGGTATCAGAGCCGATTTTTAAATCCCAA
>DAOLFI010000888.1:0-1983 GCA_035326385.1 Niabella sp. | reverse complement strand
ATCAGTTGGTAAGCCTGCAAACAGCCTGGCATCTTCTTTAACTATTCTGCACGATGTTGCTACCCCATGATATACTTTTGACAGGTTGGTCAGCTTTCCACCAAAGGCTTCACCTATTGCCTGTTGCCCCAAACACACACCCAATATAGATTTTGTAGGAGCATATTCTTTTATAAGGGGTAATAATAAACCTGCTTCTACAGGAATACCAGGACCGGGAGAAAGAATGATCTTATCATAGTCTTTCACTTTTTCAAGCGGTATCTGGTCGTTCCGGTACACATCTACTTTCTGATGTAATATTTTTTCAACCAGGTGAACCAGGTTGTAAGTAAAAGAATCGTAATTATCAAAAACAAGAAGCTTCATGTAGAATATTGAATGTAAAATATTAATGTAAAATACTGTGAACGTTGTGAAACCGGCCTCCGGCTTTCAGCCTGCCATGAATCATTAACTAATCTGCTGCGCTACTTCAACTGCTTTTTTAAGAGCGCCAAGCTTATTGTTTACTTCCTGCAGCTCATTTTCGGGTATGCTGGCGGCTACCACACCTGCACCTGCCTGGTAATACAAAGTATTGCCCCGGCTCAGAAAGGTACGGATCATGATAGCCTGGTTGCAACTTCCGTTGAAACCCATAAAACCCACAGCACCGCCATAATAGCTTCTTGATGTAGGCTCCAGTTCATTGATCAGTTGCATCGCTTTAATTTTCGGTGCGCCACTAAGCGTACCGGCAGGAAAAGTTTTGGCTAAAAGCTCAAAAGAATTGGAACCATCGCCCAGCTGTCCCGAGACTTCACTCACCAGGTGAATCACATGCGAATAAAAATGCGTTTCCCGGAAATGATCCACTTTCACATTATCACAGCCCCGGCTTAAATCATTACGCGCCAGGTCAACCAGCATCACATGCTCGGCATTTTCTTTGGGATCATTCTCTAACCGAACCGTTTCTGCTGCATCCAGCTTATCATCGCCGGTGCGTTTTACAGTTCCGGCAATAGGATGCACAATAGCTTTCCCTTCATTAATAATTAATTGAGACTCGGGAGAAGAGCCCATGATCTTATAATCGCCATAATCAAAGAAAAACAGGTAGGGAGAGGGATTGATATTTCTAAGCGCCCGGTATACATTAAACTCATCACCTGTAAAAGACTGCTGAAACCTGCGACTTAATACGATCTGGAACACATCGCCTCTGAAACAGTGCGCAATGCCCTGTTGTACCATCAAACGGTAATCATCATCCGTCATATTAGAGCTTTCGTCACCTTTAATACTGAACGGGTAAACAGGCACATCTTTCCCGCGTATTAAAGATTCGAGCAAATGCCTGTCACTTTTAATACCTTCTATCTCATTTTCACAGATAAACAATTCGTCCTTAAAATGATTAATAGCAATAACATATTGATACAGGCGATAACGCATTAAAGGAATGGCATCGCTGTCTTTCCTAAACACAGTACCGGGTATGGTCTCAAAAAAGCGGACAGCATCGTACGAAGTATAGCCATAAAGGCCCTGGGCAAAGGATGCTGCTTTACCTGGCAAAACTTCTACATTAAAACGCTGCATAAAGCTGTGTAATACCGCTGCTATGCCCTTTTGCCCGGGAGGCAGGCCATTGAGGCTAATTTCTTCCGCTGTATGGCCGGGTAATTTCATTTCCATTTTCTCATCAGAAGATATTTCAATACCTGCAATGGCATTTACCCCTATAAAGGACCAGCTGTTTTCAGCAACATGGTTATCTGTACTTTCCAGTAAGATAGTATCGCGAAACCTGTCGCGTAAGCGTAAATAGATCCCTACCGGCGTAAATATATCAGCCAGCATTGAAGTAACGGTTGTTTTAATTTTTATGTTTTGCATGTGTTATCAAACTATAGTCAAAAGATTCTCTTTCAAAAAGTCAACAAAAAACCCCGGTTAAGCCCGGGGTTCTTGTATATCATTCATCCTTTAGATGCA
>DAOLFI010000887.1:0-1983 GCA_035326385.1 Niabella sp. | reverse complement strand
TACCTGGTCGGGTGAGGAAGTGCCGCAGGAAAGCACATCAACGTTTTTAATTGCTTGAGGATCTCCTTTAAAAAGCTCTTTTATTGCTTCGGCAGTCAGTTGCGCATTGGTATGAGTGGTTTTACCTCCTTTTTCCAGGGCGTAATAGCGGTTGGTAATACCATTGTTCCTCAGCACAATCCTGCGCGATTTTGAAGGCTTCCCGTTAATATAGCCCAGGTAATCTTCCATCTCATCGTTACTCACAGGGCTATTAGGAAAATAATGTGAGGTTCGGTTAATATAAACTTCGTTTAATGACATCATCTTTTTTAATCTTTTTTTGTGCCGGCCAATGAATATATGGTATCGAAATTGCCACGCTCGGTTCATCGTCCCGGTCAAATATCATCCATTATCATATCACCGCTATGCGGTTCCTTTTTGTTTCCAATTTCAGATTCAATCACCTCAAGCTCAAATCACACAAAATCATGGTACAGACCTATACTCAACGCCTCTGTAATAATTCATCTGCCGCCTGATCTTCTTTTGCGAAAACGGCCTGAAAAGTAATAAATCTACCGTTAATATTATCGGTGAAGCCACCAGTAACGCAATGGCAAGATAATATTTATATGCAACAAGTATGCTTTTCCTTTTTTGGGGATGCTTATTTATGATATTTACCCATTTCTGGAATATCTTCCCGGCCTTTCTTTCAATAAACATCAGCGAATATTTTACAGGTGCCGCACCTGCCCTTACCAGCTCTTCCTGCATCCTGTCAAAATTCATAATACGCAAATAACTGCTCACTATATTTCCGAATTTCGAGGCGCCGGCAATGTCCCTATCAGAAACGCCGGGTTTAGGAAAAATGCCCCATTTCCTGTCCTTCCGGCCTGTGCCCAGCCAGTGAAAAATGGTAAAATAACTCAGGTGATTGGGATGCCGGTCTGCCAGAACAATGTTACCTACCAGCTTAGCCCCTGCATTATGGAGCAGCTTCTTATTCTTTTCCTGTGCGTTGATCCACATATTACGGCAGCCACTTAGCGTTATGACCGGGGTTTCTTTTATTAACGCCTTAAACTGCTCATCCTGTAAAATGGAGTTAAAAGGAATACTGGGCGATAAATTCCATGGTTGCCAGCTTAAAATCACTAAGTCATATTTGTCAAGACCGGTTTGCCACGGCTCTAATGCAGTTGGAATAACATTTACTGATTCGGGCACGGTATCAAAAAAATCAGGAATAGGCCAGGGAAACGGAAAAGGCTGAGCAGGCCTGATCTGAAGAAACTCTACCTCATTTCCGTCTGCAATAACCGGCTTTAAAAACTGATCCAGGATGGCTTTGGTTTGCCCTGATTGCGTGAAATATACTGCTAAAACTTTTTTTCCCATAAAACTTTATTACAATCCGGTTAATACTTTAGAGGATTTACTGTAAACTGATATAGCCTGTTGTAATGCATTGGGCAAAGAATGATAATTACTTTTTACCTTTTGAGCATCTTCGGCCAGGTTTTTATTATATCCTACAATTTTAGGGGCATTTTCCTGTATTATAAGACGCAAAAACCTGAACTCAGTATTCTGAGGCTCTTTGCTGATAGCTCCCTCAAGCAGTTTGTGTCCCTGCTTAAATAAAGACAGCTTTTTCGCAGGTACTTTTAAGGCTCCTGATTTTCGCATGAGTAACGCGCCTTCAAAAGCAGCCTTATCATTACCTCTTAAATTTTTAGCATTTTCCAGTTGTTTATTCCACGCATCCATACTGGCCGAGGCAAGCGCTGCATAAAAAGCCTGCTTTCCGGTTCCGGACTGGGCATGTAAAAGAAGCGATCCCGTTACAAAAAGAATTAAAAAACAAACTTCTGATAATCTACTATTCCAAACCATATTAAAGTTGGCAAATTTATAAAATATATACTTTTTATGCTGCAGGAAGAAAAACAAAGAATTAATGAATCTAAAGCAGGACGATTGAAACATCTT
>DAOLFI010000886.1:0-1984 GCA_035326385.1 Niabella sp. | reverse complement strand
ATCGGAAGAGTGTACAGGGATGATCTTGAAAAAAAGATCAGGCAGGTATAGGGACGCTTTGGTAAGCATAACGGGTCGATTTTTATTCACCGGTATAATTCACCAGCTCATCTACCTTCCAGCCATTTTTGCTCATTATAAAGCAAAGCTGTTTGGTTAATTTTTATTCATTGCTCCTATAAATAAAAAAAGTAAATTGCTTTGTCAAACGCATATGAGCTGGCTATTACGAGACCCATTGCCAACGATTACCAGAAAATAGATTTTTAGTCCTTGTGGTGTATAATAACTGCGCTAAAGCGGATAAACCTCAATTATCTAATTTGCAACATATGTTTTTGCGACAATTTTCCCTTAAAAGGAAAAAGATCCCTTGGGAGGTGTTAGTTAATGGAATCTTAGATATTTTATAAAATATTTCATTGATAATCAATTAAAAATATTATTTGAGTCATATATTTTAATTTTTTAACCAGATAAATTTGGAAAACATGAAATACCAGACTAAATTTGTCTTAACTTTTAAGTTAAGTTGGAAATAGCTCTTGTAAAAATAGGGACAATGTGCTTTTCGCGGGTTCAGTATTACACCGTTCGAAAAATTATTGATGAAAAACCAATAAAACCTGAGTTTATTGATTTTTTGCACCGGATGGGCACAACAGAGCAGGATCGAAGTGAATTGTCGGAAATTAACAAGTATATTGAACAGATCGGCCAGTGGTATGGTGCATTACCGCAACATTTTAAAAAAGAGGATGCAGCAGAAAGACTACCGCCTCCGTATCATGAATTTATTAGTACGGATGCGCCTGATGATTTTGGCCTGCGTTTATACTGCATAAGGCTAAGCCCTGCTGTTGTTATTTTGCTAAATGGCGATAGAAAAACGGCACTGAAAGTACAAGATTGTAAAAAATGTTACCGGCACTTTGATTTTGCACGAAAGCTTTCCCGAAAGATTGATCAGGCGATCCAGGATGGGATTTTAGAAGTTGATAATGAGAATAAGGAAATTTTGGTAGAAGATGATTTTGTATTAACCATTTAACCGCCCCAACCATGATAAAGAATAGAAAGAAGATAGAGGAAATAGAAATTCCCGAGTTTCAACAATCCATAGATACAATGCCCATAGATAGCAAAATATTTGTGGAGAAATCTTTGGAGATAGTGAATTATATACACGAGGTAATGGAGCTGAAAGAAATGAGGCAGAAAGACCTTGCAGCGAAGATGGGAAAAACAGAAGCAGAGCTTAGTAAAATATTAAGTGGAATGCACAATCTTACCTTGCGCTCTATATCAAAGCTGGAAGCGGCATTAGAAGCAACAGTTGTGTGTACTCCCAAAAGTGCAAACTGTAAATTCCCGAAAATTGAGAATAGAGTTAGTCATATAACAATAAAGGAATTTATTGATAGTAATATTGACCAGCCTATTCAAGAGCATTATCTCTATGGTGATTTTGATGTATACGAACCGGCAGATAAAATGGGAAAATCTTCGTGTAAGATTATTAAGATGGAAAACTACAAGAATAATGACATAAGTTTTGATAAAGTAAAGCGGCAATCAGAAAATCAGATTGCTAATATAAGATGAGTGATAATAAAAAAATAGACGCTGACCAAATTCATATTCTGAATCTTAAAACCATTCAGGGTAATATTGAATGCGGGGCTGATACAGATACCAGCGATGTTGGAGCACATTTATTTTCCTTTGATTTGGACGATGCGTTAAATACTGAGGAATCAATTGTGGCAATAAAGCTCAAGGTTGATATACAGGCGTTTAATAGTGCCGATGAAGAGTTGGACTTAAAGGGTTCATACACCCATGAAATGATTTTTAAGGTTGATAACCTGAATGATTTTTTGAGGGAAAAAGATGGTAAAAAACTTTTGAGTGCTGTATTAGGAAGTACATTGGTTGGTATTGCTTATTCCACAATACGGGGTATTATTTATACTCGCACACA
>DAOLFI010000064.1:0-9655 GCA_035326385.1 Niabella sp. | reverse complement strand
CACCTGTGCACAATTTCATTGATACACCTCATGCCCTGATTCGGAAATCCTGCATTTAAATCTAAAACAGCTATCCGTATCTGCTTTTTATCAAATTCAAACATCCGGCAAATTTACAATCTTTTAGATTGATGTTGTTAATACACAATGCCGGAGTTACTAACAGGTGTTTATAAACCTGGCTAAGGCTCTATGATCCCGTTAAAAGAGATAGGCGTTTTGTTAAGGCTTAATACCTGTACATAAGCATATCCGCCAGGCGTAACAGAAATAAAAACGCTCCTGATATCCTGCACATCTTTAGGCGTAATAGTGATCTCGGTATTTTTTTTACGCATTGATTTTTTATAGTCAAAATCAGTGGACGTAAATTTTATGCCTCCTTTGGAGGGATCAAGCGGTGCTGTAAAAGATCTTCCGAAAAACGGCAAATAAGCAGTAACAGAATCCTTTGTTACTTTTAGATCATATCCTGATGTTAGCTGGTAAAGATTATTGCCATTCGGAAACATAAACCTGGGATTATAACGGCTATCCTCGGTAGGTATCACTGTCCGGGCCACAAAAGTATATCGCTGCTCATTCAGCATATTTTCAACATCTGCTCCTGTAGTATTTTTAGAAGAAGCGCAGCTTGCCAGCATAATTGCCAGGCACAGGATTAAAGAAATGCGGTTCATAATCATGTTTTTATAAGAGGATGAAAATTATTGTCTTTTTACACAATAACCCGCAGCTAAAAATATACCAAACGGCCTGTTAATGCCTTTCAAAAACATAGGTCACCACGTTAGCGGCATTGTAAACCTTAGCCTTAAACCTGTTCGCGTTTCCAAACCGGGGAATTTCCAGCTTGTCGAACTTTATACTATTGCCATTAGCCACATCAATGGTCAGAATAAATTCGGTATCGCTGTCCCCTTCACTGTCAGTGTGGGTATAGGCGTCAATATACCAGGTGCCGTTATAAACAGTATTGTTCCTGTCGTAGTAAGTAGCACTGTTATCGCTCCTGAAGGAGAAAGATCCGCCATTGAAAACAATATGGCTGCTTCCCAGGCCGAAAGTATTTATTTCTACAAGGTTCCAGTTGCCTGCAATCCTGTTATTGAATTTTTCAAGCTTGTACTTGGTACAGCCTACTAATGTAAGGAGAAGAAGGGAGATGGTAAAGGCTCTCATAAATACGGGTTTTAAATAACTGACGCACAGGAGAGAGCAGAAGTTGCAGGCACAAAAAAGCCGCCCGGTTAAGGCGGCTTTTTAAAGTGTATTAAAAAGTTAAATGATTACATATTTTTTTCTATAGTCAGCAGCTTATTTTTTAGATCCTGGATCTCTACACTCTGCTTTTTAATGGAAGATACCATTGCGGGGATCAAAGCTTTCTCGTCAATTACTTTGATCACTTTTGTGCGATAGGCATTTTTACCAAATCTTTCGCTTACCTTTTTTTCTTTAACCAAAGAAGGGAATAGCTCCTGCAGATCTTTGGCCAGGAACCCGTATTCTTTTCCATGCTCCAGGTTCAGCTCAGTGATAAAATGAGCGTCTGAACCTAATTTAATTACTTTTTGAGGGTCAGTTACCTGGGCGATAGCTGAAGCTGAAAATAAAATAGCGGCAAATGCAATAAATAATTGTTTCATGGTTGTATGATTTATAGATGTTTGGAGTTTACTGGTGTATGATAATAACCATACGCTCAGTTAGATCTTTTTTAAATAAATTGAAAGTAAAAAGTGTTATGTCAGTTAAACGATGTCTGTCCTCCTGTTTCGATAGCTATCGGGACACAACAACAAAATGATATAGCTTATAATTGACCTGTTTGTCTGTTATCCAACTTTTGGAGGCGGGGTTATAATACCGGGTACAATGGCAGGAATATAGGGAGCTTTATAGATTGCTTTATGAAAAAGGAGAGTAGCCACCGGCATTGGCATAAGTAGGGCAGCTACCGGTAATTTTTGTTCCTGCTCAGGGCTTCTTTCTTCAGCACCCTGGTTTTGCTCTGTGTTACACGGCTCACAATCAGTGCAAACTTCTTTTTTTTCAGCATGGTTCAGGCGTATATCCGCAGCTACTTCTTGTGACGCAAACAGCGAAAAAAGGAAACAGGCAATGATATGTATAAATCCCGATCTCATTATTATAAGCAAAGCTATCTATTTCTGTTTTTGTAATGAAAAAAATGCCAATATTTTTTTGAGGTTATAACTATTTTGTAACAAAAAAGTCCGCCAGAAAGGCGGACTTAAGAATTTGTAAATTAATATGTTATAAAAACAAATAATTTATTTTTTATATTAATTTTTTATTTAATATCTGTAAAGATCCGGTTTAAACGGCCCTTCTTTAGGAATACCTAAATAGCTGGCTTGTTTATCGCTCAGAATATCTAATTCCACACCAATTTTTGCCAGATGGAGGCGTGCTACTTTCTCATCTAAGTGCTTTGGCAACACATATACATTATTCTCATATTTATCGTGGTTGGTCCACAATTCTATCTGGGCTAAAGTCTGGTTAGTGAAAGAGTTGCTCATTACAAAGCTTGGATGCCCTGTAGCGCAACCTAAGTTCACCAGGCGGCCTTCTGCCAGCAGGATAATGTCTTTACCCTCAACATTATAAATATCAACCTGTGGTTTGATTGTGTCTTTGGTATTGCCATAATTATCGTTTAACCATGCTACATCAATTTCAATATCAAAGTGGCCGATGTTACAAACAATAGCTTTATCCTTCATAGCTTTAAAATGCTCACCGGTGATCAGGTCGCGGCAGCCGGAAGCGGTAACTATAATATCGGCTTCTTTTACTGCATCCATCATTTTCTTTACTTCAAAACCATCCATTGCCGCCTGCAGGGCGCATATAGGATCAATTTCAGTAACAATCACACGGCATCCGGCACCAGCCAGAGAAGCAGCAGAACCTTTGCCTACATCGCCATAACCACCCACAACGGCTATTTTACCGGCCAGCATTACGTCAGTAGCGCGGCGGATAGAGTCTACCAAAGATTCTTTACAGCCATATTTGTTATCAAATTTGGATTTGGTTACAGAATCATTAACATTAATGGAAGGAACCGGCAAAGTACCTTTAGCCACACGCTCGTACAGGCGATGTACACCAGTGGTAGTTTCTTCGCTGATGCCTTTTACATACTGAACTAACTCAGGGTATATATCCAATACCATATTAGTAAGGTCGCCCCCATCATCCAGGATCATGTTCAAAGGACGGTCAGCGCCGCCAAAGAATAATGTTTGCTCTATGCACCAGTCCGCTTCTGCCTGTGTTTGCCCTTTCCATGCAAATACACCAATACCGGCAGCAGCAATAGCAGCAGCAGCGTGATCTTGTGTAGAAAAAATATTACAGGAGCTCCATTTCACTTCAGCGCCCAAAGCTACCAGCGTTTCAATGAGCACAGCTGTTTGAATGGTCATGTGCAGGCATCCGGCAATACGCGCTCCTTTAAGGGGTTGGGAAGCGGCATACTCCTGGCGGATGCTCATCAATCCGGGCATTTCAGCTTCAGCCAGGCGGATCTCTTTACGGCCCCACTCAGCCAGTGAAATGTCTTTTACTTTGTACTTCAGGTCAAAGTCAATCTGTGATTTTGTAACGGTTGACATATTTTTTATTTAAGATTTGAAATTTGATATTTTGCCTGTAATCTAATGAATCAGCCAGCAAAGTTACTTTATAGAATAAAATGATAGATTGAAATTAATATTTTAGCATAAAATAATGTACATTACGGTTTATTTAGTGTATAATCATTTTTTATGGGTTTAAAAAAAGCTCTAAAAGAAAAAGCAACTACACCGGCTGCTGTGCCGGATGCAAAGGATGTTGAAATATTGAAAATGCTTCAGCAAAATGCACGTATTACTGTAAAAGAGATTGCTGATACTATACATTTAAGCACCACGCCAGTACATGAGCGTGTCAAACGCCTGGAGCAGTCGGGCATTATTACCCGTTATGCGGCTATGCTTGATGCAGCCAAATTGGGTAAAAAGCTGATGGTGATCTGCCATGTGTCTTTGAGGGAACATAATAAAATTGCCGGTTCAAAATTTATCAGGTCTATCCTGGCAATGCCGGAAGTGCTGGAGTGCTACAGCATTTCGGGTGAGTTTGATTTTTTGCTGAAAGTACTTACGGAAGATATGGAGACCTATTATGATTTTCATGTGAACAAACTCAGCCAGGTAGAGAATGTAGGGCATGTGCAGAGCACCTTTGTGATGGGCGTGGTGAAGCAAACACATGAGATACTGTAAGAATTATTTCATTGGTGTTGCGTATTCATGGGTGCTTTCGTTTTATAAGAAAAATTGAATATGAAACGATTCTTATTTTTTGGTTTTATACTTTTTTTGATGTCCTGCTCCAGAAGTTCTTCTGATCATGATGTGGACTGCTCTATGGTTGACTGTGCCCCTGTCAACGGAGTATTTTATGTAAAAATCGTTGATGCAATAAATGGTCAGAATAAGATTGCAAATGGAAGTTTCGATACAACTGGTATAAAAGTTACAAATGGTGCCGGCGGGCAATTATACGTAATAAACAGTAACAATATAGGTATTGATAGTTTAAAGAATACAGTTAGTTTTCAAGATTTTTCTAAATCGGGTACTAATTCAATAAAAATTGTTGGCAAAACACAAACCATCAATTTTACGTACGATTATACTTATAAAAGCAGCGGTTGTTGCGGCATTGGAGATACAAAAAATATTAATGTAACCACATACCCATTTTCTTATTATCCTGTACTAGGCTATAATGCAGCTAATTTTAAAATAATTGCTATTAGTTTGTAAACAAACTGGTCAAGGTATAAAATGTGGGACATGTGCAGGGCGCTTTTGTGGTAGGCGTGGTGAAGCAAACACATGAGGTACTGGGCTAACAATAGAACCAGTAGCTGAACAGAACTGCTTTACCATTTTTAAAGGTGAAGGTCAGCACATCTCCATCGCCATTGATATAATAAACGTGAGGCTCATGCAGCCAATTGTAATGGATATATTTTCCAAGCCGCCTGATAAATGCTTCTTCCGTTGTATTCCCGTCAATAGTAAACCCATCAATTGTTACGGAAATTTCTGCGTTTTTAAAGCGGATCTCAGGAATGTAGGTAAGACTATCTGTATTGCTGTGATACACTGTAAAATGATCGAATTGGTATTCTTTGGTTACTTCAATGCCGCACTCGGGATAGTCATTGCTGTTGGTGATTATTTTCCGGGATAACGGTATTGCTAAGATGTCTTTTTCAGTAAAATCAGCCGGCAGCATTTTGTTTTGTACTGAAAACCTGATGGGACCTTTTTCGAAAGGAGTAGAGGGGTTATTGCCGGCTTCCTGCGTTGCTTTTAACAAAAACTCTTCAAATGCCAGCTGGTTATATAATTCAGTATTGCCGCTCTCTTTAACAAAGGCGCGAAAAATCTGCACACCCTGTAAGTTTTTTGCTTTGTTTGCTCTCCAGCTCATTTCATAAATACGTTCAGCAAACACTTTCTTTTGATCCGGATCTTTGGTATTCCTGAATGTTTGCAATACTGTATCAAAATTCAGTTTCCTGCCCAGGAACTTTCTTTGCGTGAACAGCATTGATGCTTTGTCTTCATCAAAAATGCCGCCTTCTATTTTTACGAGTTTGTTTTCATCGTATGGGAGATAGGTAACGCCATAGGGCTCATTGGTGCGAAGTATTTTAGCAACCGGCTTATCAGCACTGAAGATAGCTCTTGCTTTTACGCCGGCCGCTATTACAAAAAGGTGCGGGCTTCCATATTCTGCATCTTTATCACCCGGCAGTACAAATGCTGCCGGATCTTTTTCGTAGGTATCTTTTGCATTCAGCGAGGTTGCCAAGAACTTAGAGGGAACAAAAGCTTTTTCACCATTTTCAACCAGCACTTCGCTCCAGCCGTTATTCAGCTTTTTCTGTTCCGTTACCGTACCACCCCTTGCGTACACTCCAACAGGGTTGCCCTTGGCGCCTGGCATATCATACACTTGAGTAGTAGAGATAATGAAATAAGGTCTGCTTTGCGCCTGAGAGGTTTTTATTGAGAACCAGGAAAGCAGGAACAGGAGGGATCGGAGAAATATAATCAAAGCAGTATTTTTAATGTTATTGAAGATTTTATGTTGAACAGCGCCGGTCATTTGTTAAGCCTATTGTGTTAACCTGGAAAACCTGGTATTGCTTTCAGGAAAATCAAGTCCATATACAGCAGTTACTATTATTCCATAAATAACAGCATGAATCATATTCATATTATTCCAGGTGGGGTTGGGCATTGGTGATGCAAAAATACAGGTTATAACAGCACCGCTGATAATGGAGCATAAGGCAAGCCATTGGTAAACCCGCATATTCATAAAGTAAGGCGTTTGCGTTTCCCCTCTGAGGCTTTCTTCAATAAAGCGTGATGCCCCATTTAAAATAAGATATACGCCTATCATAAAGGTAACCGGCAAATTCAACAGCAATATTCTTATCAATATAAAAAAAATAATCATGTTAGAGGCGATAGAGTAAAGTTGAGTAGGATACAATGTACTTCCTTTTAAGCCTGATATTTTATTTACCCTCGATTTTTCATGATTAAATTGTAAACCGGGGCCGGAAGGCTTTGCTTTCCCATGACAACATCCCTGAACTAAACACCTCAGCCTGCCTATAGCCTGGATAACCGGAGCAGCCATTACGGCTGTACCTGCTAATATCCACAGGTTAATATCGTTAAAAAGGGAAATAACAATTACTGTAATGAGAATGCCTGCAACAGCACCATAATATCCGAAGGGACGTAATAAAGATGGAGAGCCCTCAATGAATTGCGCCCAAAGCCCGGCTCCCACAAATCCGGCACAGCCAATTGCATATACAATACCTGTATGACCAGGCAGAAAGGCCATCATAATTATAAATCCGGCAAAACCACTCAACCCTGCATATAACCCGTGATTAATAAGACGGATATTTCCCCAATGCCATTCTTTCCAGCTATTGCCGATCCTGTTGCATATAGCTAAAATGCGTTTATATATTTTAATTTGATTAACAGCTATTCCGTAGATAATAAAAGCCATGACCACATCAATTATGGAATGGTTTTTAGTAGTAAGGCAGCTTATAGCAATTGCTATCGCCAGCAAGTAAAAGATAGGCTTGAGCCTGGTATATCTGTAAGAGAAATACCGGGCAGCCATCAGCGCCCATATTACATGAAATGACGGGAAGCTTGCCTTAATGCTATCATAGCTTTTATCCCACAATAATATGTGGTAAAATGGGTTGTTCAGAAGGGGGTATTGGTAATAAGCAACGAACGGCAGGCACAGGTAACAAAGGAACCCTGTGAACATAGCCACAGTCATTTCAGTAACGAACTGCCGGATCCTTTTGTTAGTGTTTAGTATGAACGGAATAAATAATGAATAGAAATAGGAGAACAGGTATAGGAGAATTGTTGAAGGGATAAAGGGAATCCATTCATCAGCAGGCAGGAAAGAGTTGATTTGTAAATGGGAGGGTCCCATGAGTATAAATAACTCATAAATGATGAACCAGGGAAGATAAATCCACAGGAATGTTTTGAGTTTTGTATTGAAGCAAGCCTTGTTTAAATTATTTTCAGGTAAGTCAAAGAAAGTTTTGTGCTTTTGACCGGGGAAAGCCTTTTCTATAATTTCTCTTTCGTACCCGGCAACGTATGTTAAGATGAGCAGCGTAAACATGGGGCCTACAAACCAAAACCCGGCAGCAGATTCGTAAAAAAGAGCTAACCCGTAAAAAAATACAATGGCTCCTATATAAATAGGATGATGAAAGTATTTGTAGGCTCCTGATTGAACATATTTCTGCGGCGGAAAGGCATTCATCGGCAAGCCTTTTCCTCTTTTCCATAAACTCCACATTGCCCATAACATCAGGAAGCATCCTCCAAATACCAGGGACAGGCTGATGAAAGGGATGTTCTTAACAGGTAAGTAAATAATGTATTCGGTGTGGTTAGCCCATAAAAATAATAAGTAAGGAAGCAATACACAGAACATTGCTCCATACAGGATTTTACTGATAGTTGTTTTTACCTTTTCCACTGAACGGTTTCGTATAAAGCTCTTCCGGTATCTAAGATTTTTTTATCTTTTATAATTGTACCCATCCCGGAATATTTGATTTCATGTGAAGATAAAAAACGCTTTGAAAAGAACCATTTCAGAAAGGGATATTGTTTTGCCAACGCTGATAAAGGATTGTTTTTAATTGGGCGTGCTTCGGAAAGAAGCAGCTCCATTCCCAGTTCGGGGAAACTGATCTTTTCATTTTCGATAATAGCGTCAGCTTGTACGATCCCGTTTACATAAACCTTTTTTTGAGGGTAAGGGCCTTTCCATTCTATCCATACGATTGTAAAGCCTGTTGAAAGATATCTTCCCCACATTAAGGTATCAATCGGAAGTTGGGTTGGGCTGAAGGAAAGGTGTATCGTTTCGGCATATCCCAGGCCCTCAAATGTATTGTTACCTATTTTTAGGGCTACTTTGGATCTGGGTTGATGACAGTCCCATAGTATCCTCTTGTTTCCGGTCTTAAATAAGACTTCGCTTATACCTGAATCCGCTTTATGCCAATGGCCTTCAGTTTTTAAGGACGGTATATTTATTTCCAGGCTGTCGCTGCCGAATAGCTTAGCTTTTTTTAACCTGCTTTCTTCAATAGTAATTATGCCGTTATTGATTAAATAAGAGCAGAATGGAATCTTTAAACCTGCTATTTTTAAACAGGCCGCATATATAATTATAGTGTTATTTTTATTGTCGGTACAGTCCAGATAATGTTTGGTAAGTGAAAACATGTACTGTGAAATAATGATTTAATAAAAGTCTTTGCCTGATTTTTACTAAGTTACTGCTTCTGCTATCTTATTTCCTGTTAATTAAAAATATTCAGGCAAATTTGATTGTTCACTGGTAAAGAGAAGGCATAAAGATTTTAAAAACAGACACATGAAAAAAATCATGTTATTGATCCTGGTGCTTGCTTGTAGCCAGATCCAGCTAAGTGCACAATCAGTAAAACCTGTATATGTAATTGTACATGGTGCCTGGGGCGGAGGCTGGGCTTTTAAGAAAACAGATTCAGTATTGTCGGCTCATGGAAATACCGTATATCGTGTAACGCTTACAGGACAGGGAGAAAGGGCACATCTTTCATCACCGGAGATAAACCTGCAAACGCATATCAGTGATGTGGTAAGCACTGTTTTGTATGAAGAGCTTCAGGATATCATTTTAGTAGGGCACAGCTATGGAGGTATGGTAATAACCGGGGTGGCTGACAGTATTCCCCGGCGTATCAAAAAGCTGGTTTACCTGGATGCTTTCGTACCAAATAATGGTGAAAGCGCCGTAACTGCCCGCCAGGACGGGAAACAAGGGCCGGAACGAAATGTGGTGGATGGGTTTTCAGTGCCGGGTTGGGTAAGTAAAAATGCCCAACCACCGAAAGATGTGCCACAATCGTATAAAACTTTTACGCAGCCTGTTTCTTATAAGAACAAGCTGGCACTAAAATTACCGGCCACTTATATTCTTACGGTAGATA
>DAOLFI010000885.1:0-1992 GCA_035326385.1 Niabella sp. | reverse complement strand
AAGTGGTGCCATGCTCAATCGTGTCAGTGCAGCGTTTTATGTTTTAACAGGCGCTAATACTAATGACAGGCTGCAAAAGATGGAGGAAGAAATGGCTCCGGTGCTTGCGGCTCATAGTGATGGTATTTATCTTAACGAAAAATTATTCAGGAAGGTAGATGAGCTATACCAGCAGCTGCCTGCCTTGCAGCTCGATGCCGAATCAAAGCGTTTGGCAGAAGTGTATCATCAGAAATTTGTGATGGCGGGAGCTAATCTGCCTGATTCCGGAAAAGCCATATTGAAAAAGCTGAATGAAGAAGAAGCGGCGTTAAGCACAAAATTTTCCAACCAGCTGTTAGGAGCTGCAAAAAATGCAGCGTTAACGGTTGACAGTAAAGAGGCGCTGGCTGGTTTGTCGGAAGCAGAGCTGGAGGCGGCTGCAGAAGCTGCAAAGAAAGAGGGTAAGGAAGACAAGTTCCAGCTGGCTATTATAAATACCACGCAGCAGCCGGCTTTGATGTCTTTAAAAGACCGGGCTACCCGGCAGCAGTTATTTGAGCATTCATGGAACCGGGCAGAGAAAGGCGATAGCAATGATACCCGTGCCAATATTTTACGGCTTGCTGAAATAAGAACTCAAAAGGCCAATCTTCTCGGCTTTCCCAACTACGCTGCATGGAAGCTACAGGACCAGATGGCAAAAACGCCTGTGGCAGTAGAAAAGTTTTTAAACCAGCTTACCCCGGCAGCAGTTAAAAAGGCAGGCCTGGAGGCAAACGATATCAAAGCCTTGATAGTGGCGCAAAAAGACAGTTTTGAGCTGCAGCCCTGGGATTGGGATTTTTATGCAGAGCAGGTGCGCAAGGCGAAATACGACCTGGATGAAAGCGAAGTGAAGCCTTATTTCGTATTAGATAGTGTATTGGAAAATGGAGTGTTCTTTGCCGGAGAAAAGCTGTATGGCATTACGTTTAAAGAGCGGGAGGACATACCTGTGTATCATGAGGACGTTCGGGTGTTCGAGGTTTTTGACAACGACGGATCTCCAATGGCCCTGTTTTATGCTGATATGTATAAGCGGGATAACAAACGTGGGGGCGCCTGGATGAGCAATATGGTAGAACAATCTAAACTGCTGGACAAAAAGCCGGTTATTTATAATGTTTGTAATTTCCCCAAGCCGGCCCAGGGTCAGCCTGCACTCATCAGTTTTGATGATGTAACTACCATGTTCCATGAATTTGGACATGCTTTACATGGATTATTTGCCGGTCAGCAATATCCTTCATTATCCGGGACAAATGTAGCAAGGGATTTTGTAGAGATGCCTTCGCAGTTCAATGAACATTGGGCATTGGATACAACCGTGCTAAAAAACTATGCTAAACATTACCAGACTGGCGAGACTATTCCCCAGACATTGATTGATAAGATAAAGGCTGCAGGAACTTTCAACCAGGGATACGCTTTTACAGAGTTGTTGGCTGCTGCCAACCTCGATATGCAATGGCATTTGCTTTCGGCACAGGACAGTGTAGTTAAAGAAGTGGATGCATTTGAAAAATCAGCTTTGCAAAAGACAGGTGTGGCTATTTCTTATATTCCTCCCCGTTACCGGTCGTCTTATTTCCTGCATATCTGGTCTAACGGGTATTCGGCCGGGTACTATGCTTATAGCTGGGCCGATATGCTGAATCATGACGCCTATGAGTGGTTTAAAGAAAACGGTGGGCTTACCCGGGAGAACGGGCAGCGTTTCAGAGACCTGATATTGTCAAAAGGTAATAGCGAAGACCTCGCGCAATTGTACCGTAATTTCAGGGGAAAAGAGCCTGCAATAAAATATATGTTACAGAATAAAGGGGTGATGTAGATAGAGTGACGACTCGTGATCAGCATATTAAGAACATGTCATTGGCATCCCGTTTTCGGCCTGTCGTGTGGACAGATTTCTGTGTATCACACACCAACTGAAAGTGAATGACAGGAGTTGATACTGGTCGGAAAAAT
>DAOLFI010000884.1:0-1994 GCA_035326385.1 Niabella sp. | reverse complement strand
ACAATACCATCCTGGTCATAATAATTGCCCGATATTAAGTATTTAGTGGTTTTGGTCCCTCCTGAAACGGACAGATTATGCTGCTGGGTACGGCCATTGCGTGTCATCAGGCTGATCCAGTCTGTACCGCGGCCAACATTATCAATAGCATTTTGCGTATATCTTGGGCGATAGCGCGTTCCTACAGGGTTGGCTTCGGCTTCTTCTACAGTTTTATACCCCCATGGGAATACAGCATTTTCAAACAGGAATTGTTCCCAGGCCGCTTCATTACGAACCTGCATCCATTCGTTCAGCGGCAACACATCAAAAGAGTTTTTAAATAGCTGGAAGGAGAAATTGTTGGAATATTGTATGGAAGGAGCTCCTTCTTTACCTCTTTTGGTGGTGATCAATATAACGCCATTGGCTGCACGCGCCCCATATATAGAGGTAGCACTGGCGTCTTTCAATACATCTATGGATTCAATATCATTAGCATTAAACGAATTGAGCAGGCTGAAGGTACCTGCATCGTAACGCGGTTCTTCACGGTTCCTGTCATTTGGCTGTTGCAGATCGGAGATCGGAAATCCGTCTACCACGATGAGCGGTTCATTACTGGCCAGCACAGAGCCTGCGCCCCGTATCAGGATATCTAATCCACCTCCCGGCTGGGCACTGTTCTGCCGGATCATGACACCCGCAGCTTTTCCCTGCAGCATGTGGCCTACATCCGGAGCCGAGGAAAGCACAAGGTCTTCCGCTTTTACCGAAGAAACCGCACCAGTCAGGTCTTTTCTGCGCTGGGTGCCGTACCCTACAACCACTACCTCATCAAGCGGCCCCTCTTTTGACAAGAGGACTATATCAATTATACGGCGGTGGCTGACTGCCTCCCCCCTATCCAAGAAGGCGATATGAGAAAAAACCAGTGTATCGTTTGGAGCAGCAGTGATCCTGTAATAGCCTTCCTGATTTGTAGTAGTACCTCCTCCTGCTCCTTTGACCGTTACGGTTACACCCGACAGAGGTTTTCCATCGCCGTCAGCAGTAACCCGACCGGTTATTTCCGCCTGCTGTGCATGGAGCTTAAAGCAGCAAATCATAAGCAGTCCAAGCAAACTTCCCGTTTTGAAGCAATTCATGGTTTGTATTTTAGTTTTTCAATTGTTGTCAAAATCACATATCCGTTAACGTACATAATTTTACCAAATATAATTCTTTATTTCAAATAAAAAAACATTTTTGTGTACGAACACGATATTTTTTAAATCGCTGTTTTACGGTTGGTTATAAATAACCAAAAGCTGCCCTTACAGGGCAGCCTCTTCTTTTGTATGCAGTAGTTTTAGCTGCTGACCTGCTGCTCCGTTTATACATCCAGCTGATCTGCACTTCCTTTAATAGCACGAATACGGGTATTACCCGCTTCTTCCAGGCTCAGGTTTACAGGAGTATTGGAGATCCAGTTTCCTCTTGTAAAATCGGGGAAGCTGACCATGCGGTTGTACTCTGCAGACTCCATGCTCAGCGGAATGATGGCGCTCCATGCTGCAGCATCGTATACATCCTGATCCATAGGCAGCCCGTTGCGCAGGCAGTCAACCAACCGCCAGTCCATCATAAAATCCATGCCGCCATGCCCACCCACTTTACGGGCCTGCTCGCCAATAAAACGAACGATCTCGGGAGCATATTCCTTTTCCAGCTTTTCCAGCTCTGCCTTAGGTAAAAACTCATGCCCGTTTTTATAATTTTTGAAAGCCATACCTTCTACAGGATATTTCTGTGCAAAACCAATGGTACCGCTCAGTGTATGCAGGCGAGAATAGGGTCTTGGCGAAGAAACGTCGTGCTGGATCATAATGGTTTTGCCTTTTGCCGTACGAATTAGGGTGGTATTCATATTTCCCCGGTGTTTCTTACCAGCAAATGGTTGGTATTCGCTGTCTGTTGCCGCCAGCTAATGTGCTTTTGCACCCATGATAAAATCATCGCTTTCCATATTGAAC
>DAOLFI010000883.1:0-1995 GCA_035326385.1 Niabella sp. | reverse complement strand
GTTAAATAATATAATGAAGCATCGTTGTTATAGGGCAGCACATCTGCTAGGTATCTAAAGCAAGCTTTCCTATAATCACCTCGTTACGGTAAGGAATGGAAGATTGTGCACCCAGCTTTGTTACTGAAATTGCAGCCGCTTCGCAGGCAAATGCTACCGCGTTTACCAGGTCTTTTTTCTCCGATAACGCTACTGCCAAAGCGCCGTTAAATACATCTCCGGCGGCAGTGGTGTCTATTGCCTGAACCTTTGTAGCCGGTACAACGGTAAAGACTTCATCGGCCAGTACAAGCGCGCCCAGGGGTCCCATGGTAATAACCACATTCTTTACACCCTGCTCTTTAATTTCCAGGGCCGCTTTTTTTGCGGTCTCCATATCTGTAACATCTATATCAGATAACCAGGAGGCTTCAGTGCAGTTAGGCGTTATGATATCAATATGAGAAAGAAGTTCCTGCGATAGCGCCGCTGCGGGGGCTGGGTTTACAATAACAGTGATACCATTAGCCGAAGCCTTTTGTACCGCATGCTGTACTGTTCTGATAGGAATTTCCAATTGCAAGAGAATGACGCCGGCATGCTGGCTTTCTGTTATAGCCTGCTCAATATCCTGCGGAAGTAAATTGGCATTGGCTCCGGGAGCTACAACAATGCTGTTCTCACCGCTTTCATCAACCGTAATTAATGCTACGCCTGATGGCAGTTCGTCGTCAGACATAATATATTTTGTGTTTATGCCTTCTTCGTCAAATAGCTGAAAAGATTGTTTACCGAAAACGTCATTGCCCACCTTAGACACAAAAATGGCATTTCCTCCGAGGCGGGCTACTGCCACTGCCTGGTTAGCGCCTTTTCCACCGGGATTCATAAAAAATGAGCCACCTAAAACGGTTTCCCCGTGGGCGGGAATATGACTTGTTTTCACAACCATATCCATATTGGTAGACCCTACAACAATAATATTTTTCCTTTCCATATTAGTAATTTGGCAATCGTTTATAAATGATTTGTTTTGGATGCAATCGCTGTCAATCTGATTTAAAAATACATTCGCTTTATTCCGATAAAAAACCTTAGTTTTCTGTTTTTGGAAATTGTAATTTCCTCATTCTTATTTTTTATTAGATGCAATTATATTTAAATCAATTAATTATGAAATCGTGTGCAAGCTCTGTTTGTAATTGTAAATGAAATGTATTATTCTTTTTCCTTTTGAACAGAGATTAATCAGTTATTGGGGTTAGACGCAGGTAATAACTTCCGCACAGGTCTTTTCCTTTATCATCCCGGAACCATGCCCGCAGGGTACTGTCTTTAGCCGAAAGCTTAACTGTCATTTCTATCAGTGTTGCCTGCACATTCTTTCTAACCGCTGTAATGGGTGTACGTTCATTTACAGAAAAACATCCTTCCCATATAGGAAGACTTTTGCCTGTACGCAATGGAGTTCCCCCAACCGCTTTGGTTATACCTGCTGTATTGAGTGCCTGGTCTAAGTGAAAGGGCCACCTGCTTAATTCGGCTTTATACCATCCTTCCTGCTCCACTTTTATATGCCAGGTACCGCCTGCAGGAGGCCCCTGCACCTGTGCCACTTTCCATTGTGTATTTACATAATCTCCGTTTGCCCAAAAGTCGGCAGTAAGTACGACTGATGTTTGCTGTGGAGCGCCTATAACTATAGGTACAAACTGATCCATTTCTTTTTTATTGGCATCCCACCATTTATTATAGAAGGCAAGCATTTGCTGAAGTTTTCCCGCGTGCTCTTTTGCTATATTATGTTGTTGTGCCGGATCAGATTTTATGTTGTACAATTCATTGTTGCCTACTAATCTCCATTGATTCCACGCAACACAACTGAAATATTTTTCCGGACGACTGCTGCCACCGTATTGCACTACAAACATCCTGTCTTTTAAGGCTCCTTTTTGTTTCAGCAAAGGAACCAGGCTTACGCCATCAAAAGGTCTGGGTTGCGCAGGTGGCTTAAAT
>DAOLFI010000882.1:0-1996 GCA_035326385.1 Niabella sp. | reverse complement strand
AGCTGCATTAGCAGCTTCCAATACTTCTTCATGGGTGATCACATTCTCTTCCTCCCTTATACCGAGATCTGTAATAATACTCACAGCAAACACTTCCATTCCCATGTGGTTAGCTACAATACATTCCTGTACGGTGCTCATGCCTACAGCATCGGCGCCTACAATCTGTATAAGGCGGTATTCTGCCCTTGTTTCAAAAGTGGGCCCGGTAACAGCAAAATACACGCCCTCATGCAATTGAATATTGCCTGCCACACCTATTACTTTGGCTTTGGCAACCAGGTGCTTTTTATAAGGCTCGCTCATATCAGGAAAACGGGTTCCCCATTCATCAATATTCTTACCTATTAACGGATTGGGCGTGCCAAAACTGATATGGTCATTAATGATCATAATATCGCCCACATTAAATGCAGGATTAACGCCACCTGCCGCATTGCTTAGCAAAAGCGTTTCCACACCCATTGCCTTAAAAACACGTACAGGAAAAACTACCTCCTGCGGGGTATACCCTTCATAAAAATGGAAACGGCCACTCATGGCCACTATTTTCTTCCCCGACAGTTCACCAAAAATCAGCTTACCGGAGTGGCCCTTTACTGTAGATACGGGAAAATGTGGTATATCGGTATATGGTACTTCTTTTTCTACCTTTATTTTTTCGGCAAAATTGCCTAACCCGCTACCCAAAACAATAGCAATCCGGGGCTGCCCCTTGTATTGCGTATTTAAAAACGCTGCGGTTTCCTTTACTTTTTCTACAATAGCCTCGCTCATAGGGGTTATTATTTTAAGTGAGCAAATATAGTGAAAGGAAACAGCTTCATTAAGGTAGAAAAAGTTAATAGTGTATTTAACGGGGTTTCCCATTACATAAACCAACAGCAATTGCTTTTAATCATTTTAATAATACAAAATCATGAGTTTCATCAGGTCAATATATGACATTTATCAGTAAATAGAAAAGCTTCTGTTGAAGACGTAAACGTCTCACTACCAGAAAGAAACAATTCACATATTATTTTAAAGTCAAAATTTAGGTTTTCGCTACATCTGCAAAATTGTTTGGGCGAAAAAAAGAAGGCATTCACCTTTAAAAGCAGCTCATTCATCGAATAGATCCTAAACCCCATCTGTACCCGATCTATTTTCGTGTCGGATTTGGAAATAAGCCTTCAAGCCACAAGCCCTAAACAATTTACAATGAACAAAAGATCCCTGTCATCCAATTTTTGTATGAAATCGGATTTAATAACAACCCATACCTCACCCAACCGTAAACTGTTATTGTTCCCTTATTAATTCAATTATAACTCACATTTTTCTATATCAATTTTAAACTCATAAAAATAAACAAACATGAAAAGAACATTAATTTTATCTGCAGCATTTTTTGGTTTTGCTATCGCATCTCAAGCTCAAAACACTAATACAGATAACGTTACACTAAATGTAAAACTCAACCCTATTCAAACATTGATTGTAAACCAAAGCCAAAAAGAAGTAAACTTAGAGTACACAACTGTTGCTCAATATGCAAACGGTGTAAGCTCTGCACAGGCAGATCACCTAAAAATATATAGCACTGGCGGGTTTCAGGTAAAGGTAAAAAGTTCAGGTTCGGAACTTACAACCTCTAAAACAGGCCCTGCTGGCAACATCAATGCCAACACTATTCAAATAATTCCAACCGCAGGTACAAAAGCTGTAAACAATGCGCAATACACAATATCTCCACTTTCTGCTGATGAAAAGATTATCGTATCTGCTACAACAGGTGGTGTAGACAAAAGCGTTAATATAGAATATAAAGGCGCAGGCGCTGATGCTTATGTTAACCATTATGTAGCTGGTCAAAACCCTACAAAATATACTACAACCGTTACTTATACTATTATAGCACAATAATAAAGTAAGCTTTGGTTAATTTAAAAGAAGAGGCTGACTTTTAGACGGCCTCTTCTTTGTATTTTAGCTCCCAAAAAACATGAGATTG
>DAOLFI010000063.1:0-9703 GCA_035326385.1 Niabella sp. | reverse complement strand
ATCCAGCATTCCCGGCAGAACGCACACCAATCCCCGGGCAGAAGTATGGGTAAATGCGGTGATTTTTAACGAAGAAGAAAATGCCTGGAATATCTTTTACGTAGCCTACAGAGCTGGTGACAGTACCCTCGGCGAAATAACCGGTAACGATTACCAGGGCAGGATCTGGAGGGCTATGTCGGTAGTAAAAGGCCGTAATGGTATTGCCGAACCTTATGCAGATATGGGCATTGTACTGGAGCCCGGGGCTGATTCCCAGCCCTGGGAAGGTCAGCAGGCTGTAGCTTCCTTTTTTCCCTACAAAGCGGGTAACACCTGGTATGCTATGTACGATGGGCATTATCATACGCCTAAAGGCGGATGGCCTACAGGGATGGCATTTGCTCCAAAGCTGAATGGCCCCTGGAAACGTATGCCGGACGGTTTCAATCCTTTAAAAGTGGCTGAGGTTTTTATGGAAAACCAGATCGTGTACCAGCTGGAAGACAGTACATATATGATGATCTTTGATTCTTTTGGCGACCTGGAAATCGGTTACAGCCTTTCCCCAGACGGAATCAACTGGGGTAAGGAAATAAGGATCAAAATACAATCGCCCGGCCGTACCTGGGCCGAGCCTGGCGATCATTATACCCGTACGCCGCTGTGCGCTATACCTGAAAAGGACGGCAGTTTTACTGTTATTTATACAGCTATGACCAAAGTGAACGGTAAGAACTTTTATGCCATAGGTAAATGCTCCCTGGCATGGAAATAAAGCCGGTGATAACAGTTATTTTACGGTAACCTGATATAACAACCTGCAAAAGTGTGTTCTTCGGAACTTGTAGTCCCGAAGTTCTATGTTGTAGCCTTTGGCTACATTTAAAAGCAACCAAAGGCTACATTATAGTCCTGCGAAACATTTTGTTTCGCAGAGCATCGCTGTTGAAGGGATTGAGACCCTGATGGGGTCGAATAATGTATTATCAATGATGTTTTCTATAAACATGTAATCCCTCCGGGATTTAATAAATGATGTGCACAATATAACGTTGAAAATTAAAACATCATATCCTGCTATTCCTGAATCTATTGGAATTTTGGGAACATTCTTTTGTATACCCAACCCTTTGGGGTCAATAAATAACCAGGTAGACAAGCCTGAAAGGTTGACATGATTATAAAATACGGGTAACTACACAAAAAACTCCGCAGGAGTGACATAAAGCATAGAAACCTGCGAAACAAAATGTTTTTACAAAGCATCGGTTTGACTTTTGTACCCCTTATATTTGCCCGCCTGATGGCTATGGCAACAACGAATACAAAAACATTTCTACTTTTTCAACCTTCGCATTTATTTTCAAAAAAGGAAGTAATATCCATAAGGCAATTAATTAAAACACCTGAAGGCATAACCACTGCTGGGCAGCCTCTCTCCCGTCCGCAGCTCAGAACGTATTTTAAACCCTTCAGCGATGATACTATAAAGGCGCTGCTTGCTTTTGCACCGGCTGAGTTGCAAAAGACAACTGCTGCTTTACATCAGCAAACAGAGTACATTACAAATACAAAAGAAAAAGATGCTGCTGTAAAAAATGCCTATAGCCGCCATCTTTATAGCCTGGTAGGTGCTTTAAGAAGGCAGCCTGTTAAAGAGTGGTATCATTCGGTATCAACCAATGATAAGCGTGTCCAAAACCTCAAATGCAGTTTTTATCATTATCCTGTTGAGCTTATTTTCCGCGCGGCTAAAACAGGAGATCAATTCAGCATAGAAACAGTGGTTGAAATAGGTAAAGAGCAAATTGCTTTAAGCGGATTTAGAAGATACTATTTTTTATTAGAGCAGGATAATTACTATTACCAGGTTTCGCCCAAAAGCTACGAAGCGCTGGACTGGCTTGTAACACAGGCTCCATCAGCGCCTGTTTTTGATAACAGGGAAGCATTGGACCAGGTATTGCAAAAGCTTAGCCACTGGCAGGTTAAAATAGAGCGCTATAACCTTTCGGACGTTGAAGCCATAGAAGTGATACCCCAGGCCCAGGTGATGTTAAGTGAGCTAAGCAATACTTTTCTGAAGCTGGAGCCCCAGTTTGTTTACGATGGTTTAACTGTAGAGGGACTTTACGAACCGGTATCTGAAATTGAAACCACAGATAAGATCATCCATATCAGCAGGAATAAAGAAAAAGAAGAAGAGCTGGTAGGTTTCCTAAGGTCTTTGCATGAAAAATTCAGCAATCAGAACAATGGCTTCTTTTATCTCACTTTTGCTGAAGCCCAGAAAAAAAGCTGGTTCTTAAAAACCTATCATCTTTTATTAGAAAAAAATATTGACTTGCTGGGCATTGATATGCTTAAGCATTTCAGGTACTCACCACATAAAGCCGAAACGATTATTACGAAGCAAACGCAGGAAGGCGATTTTGCATGTATAGAGCTGACCGTAAAGTTTGGTAAAGAAACTGTACCGCTTGGTAACCTCCAAAAGGCTTTATTGAACAATCAAAAAGCGGTAATGCTGAAAGATGGTAGTCTGGGTGTGCTGGGTGATGAATGGCTGCAGCAATATGGACTGATAATACGACATGCGAAGATCAGGAAAACGGAACTGCTGATAGCCAAATGGCTGATGTTGGGTAATGTTACCGAAGATACAGGTAGCGGGCCCGTTGTCAGTACCGGCATTACATCCGCCTGGTTCTTAAAATGGCAGCAGTGGGAAAAACAGGAAGCCCACCTCTACCCTTTGCCTGATGGTTTGCATATAAAAGAGCTGCGTTCTTACCAGCGCACCGGTTACGAATGGTTGAGGCTGCTTGCTGAAATTGGCGCCAGCGGCTGCCTGGCCGATGATATGGGCTTAGGTAAAACATTGCAAACAATCAGCTTTCTTTTGTACAAAATAGAGGCTGATCCCCAAGGTAGGCACCTGGTAATAGCGCCGGCAAGTCTGCTGTATAACTGGCTGAAAGAACTGGAAAAATTTGCACCGAGCGTACAGGCCACTGTACTCCACGGCTCAAAAAGAGATACCGCTTTACTCAGCGAAAAAGACCACCAGGTATTTATCACGAGCTACGGCACTATGCGCCAGGACGTACACCTGTTGGAAACCATTGCATGGGAAACCATTGTACTGGACGAAAGTCATCATATCAAAAACCCGGCAGCACAAACCACAAAAGCCGTTTGGCAGCTGACCGCCAAAACCAAAATAGCATTAAGCGGTACCCCTGTAATGAATGGCACCGCCGATCTGCACAGCCAGGTTCACTTTCTCATCCCGGGCTTGTTAGGCACTCCCGAGTTTTTTAAAAAGGAATACACCATTCCCATAGAACAGGAGGCGAATAAAGAAAAAGCCGCTGTATTGCAAAAGCTGATACGCCCTTTTCTCCTGCGCAGAACCAAAGAACAGGTGGCTAAAGACCTGCCGGAAAGAACGGAAGCAGTACTGTGGTGTGAAATGGGTACCGACCAGAGAAGCGCCTATGAAAGCATCAAGGAGGAAGTGCGTACTAATATCTTTACCGAGATAAAAGCCAGCGGACTGAATAAAGGTAAGCTAAGCGTATTGGCCGGACTAACCAAACTCAGGCAGCTCTGTAACAGCTGTGAGCTGATAAAAGATGAAGATATTTTTACTTATGATAGTGTAAAGACCAAAGTACTGATTGACGAACTTAAATGTATCATTCCGCAACACCGGGCACTGGTGTTCAGCCAGTTTACTTCCATGCTCGATTTGCTGGAACGCGATTTAAACAAGGCCGATATTTCTACCCTGAGATTAGACGGTCAAACAGGTGTAAAACAAAGACAAGAGCTGGTAGCTCAGTTCCAATCTGATGAAGAAAGCAACACACCAGTATTCTTAATAAGCCTTAAAGCGGGTAATACCGGTTTAACCCTGACAAAAGCTGATTATGTGTTTTTGTTTGATCCCTGGTGGAACACGGCAGTTGAAAACCAGGCTATAGATCGAACGCACCGCATTGGCCAGAAAAACCAGGTCTTTGCGTATCGTATGATATGCAGGGACAGCATCGAGGAAAAGATCATCAAAATGGCCGGCAATAAAAAACGCCTGGCTGACGACCTTATTACAACGGAAGAAAGCCTTGTAAAAGGTCTGACGCTGGAAGATATACAATACTTGCTGGAGTAAGTTTTCATGCATGCTTGCGGGGCCGTTAATGACAAATGCCTAAATTGAATAAATCTATCTAATAAGAAAGGTAGTCTGTCATAGTAAGCCTGACGCCTGTCCGCTGTGGCGGAAACCATATTGCATGAAAATGTCCTCTTCGTTAATAACAATATAACAACTAACTCAACTTTTTTTTCACAAAAGGGGTAACAAAAAGTACAACCGCTGATATACAGGTAAAGATTATCCAACTCAAAAATTTTTACCATGACACAATCAGTTAAAAGATCAGCAGGTTTAATTGTTGCTTTATTTATCATGAACGCAGTATGGGCTCAAACAGCAGCTTTTAACCAAAATGCTTCGGGAAGCAATCGCACCGTGCTCAGCGGTCTCCTCAACAACCCTGGACAAAATAATAATACTGTAAGAAGCAACCGCGGTGAGCTATCGGACATAACTATTCTGGGCGATATGGATGGAGATGGTGCTTTTGAATCAGATGTTACAGCACAGGCGCTCAACGGATCGCTGCCAAACGGCATCACTGTTATCGTATCAGATAAAGCCACAGCGTCCATTAGCAATGTGCTTAAAACAAAGCATGATACTGTAAAGAATTCTATTAGTAATATGAGGTAGCCCATCTTCACGCTGATCTGTTGTTTTGCGCAGATTGAAATATCTGCGTAAAATGGTGTTGATATATGCTCTGGTATTACTTTTATAAAAAGAATGAAGAACCGATCTTATTGATTAAGTCTGGAAGCAGAAGGATTTTTCATAACTTTTCAACCAGGTATCAATAGAGATGTTAAGCAATACTATGACATATATACCTGGCCCCGTCCCCGGACTTTTCCAACTTCCGGACTTACATTTACAGACTGATAATATCCGCTGCCAGCGTTCTCGCCTCGGCATCACTGTCAAAATAATCGTCCAGGGAAGGCACTGCAATGAACGGAACTTTGGCCATTACAGACTCAATGATATCTGTCATTTCCAGGAAACCGATACGGTTCTTTAAAAAAGCATAAACAGCTATTTCATTGGCAGCATTCATAACACAGGGCAGGTTGCCGCCTTTTTCCAACGCTTCCATGGATAATGCAAGGTTTCTGAATGTCCTGAGATCAGGCTCTTCAAAAGTAAAAGTGTTGAACTTTTTAAAGCTAAGCCTTGGGTAATCATTAGGTATCCTGTAAGGAAAAGCCAGAGCATATTGAATAGGCAGCTTCATATCCGGAATTCCTATCTGTGCCTTAATACTGCCATCATCAAACTGTACCATGCTGTGAATAGCGCTTTGGGGATGTACCAGCACTTCGATCTGGTCAGGCTGCAGATTGAACAGCCACCTGGCTTCAATCATCTCCAGACCTTTGTTCATCAGGGTAGCTGAATCAACCGATATTTTGGCGCCCATTTGCCAGTTAGGATGCTGCAGCGCATGTTCGCGTTTTACATTCACCAGGAAATTGGTTTTCCTGCCCAGAAAAGGACCGCCTGACGCAGTAAGGTATATCTTCTCAATCTTATTTCTTGTTTCTCCTACAAGGCACTGAAAAATTGCTGAGTGCTCCGAATCTACAGGAATAACAGGCACCTGGTGCTGCACTGCCAGATCCATTACCAGGTCGCCGGCTACTACCAGCGTTTCTTTATTAGCCAGTGCAATGGCTTTTTTATTAGCGATGGCTTTAAGCACAGGTTTCAGTCCGGCAAAACCCACTATAGCAGCCAGCATCATATCGTAGCAATCCATGGCAGCTACTTCTTCCAGTGCTGCTTCTCCCGCAAAAACTTTTATATCCGTTTGCTGCAATGCCTGCTTTACCGTTTCATAATGAGCTTCATTTCCAATTACCACGATATTAGGATCATACTCCAAAGCCTGATCTATAAGTGCTTCATAATTGGTATTGGCTGTTAAAATTTCCACGGAAAATTTATCCGGGTTGCTTTTAATCACCTCAAGCGCCTGTATACCAATAGAGCCTGTCGAACCAAAAATTCCTATTCTTTTTATCATGATGCTATAACTGCAAATTGATGAACATTCAATTTTTCTCCGCCCACCTGGCAAGAACATCCGCTATTGTCCTGTCGTTACTTAAGCGGGGCACTTTGTTCTGTCCGCCCAGCTTACCAACAGACCTCATGTAGTCTATAAAACCGTTCTTTCTAACGGAGACTATCTTTAAACTTTGCAAAATATTCCCGCTTATCAGGTCGTCGTAATAAACGTTCTTCTGACGTAAATATACATCTACCTTCTCAGAAAACCGATGCATATCCTCAGGTGCGTTATCAAACTCTATGAACCATTCGTGATAACTTTTTCCTTCACCTTCGTTTACATAAGGAGCTACTGTAAATTCCGTAATATGCACATTTTCTTCGCGTGCAGCCTTTAACAGGCTGTACTCCACTTCTTCTCCAATCACATGTTCTCCGAAAGCTGAAATAAAATGTTTGGTGCGGCCCGTCACCACTAACCTGTAGGGTTCTGTAGAAACAAATTTCACCATATCCCCAATATCGTATCCCCACAACCCCGCATTGCTGTTTATGATCAGGGCATAGTTTACCCCGGTTTTTACTTCGTTTAGGGGGATGCGCTTAGGGTTATCTTTCCCTATTTCTTCTTCAGGGATAAATTCAAAGAATATGCCGCTGTTGGTATTTAATAATAAGCCAGGTTCGGTTTGCGTATCCTGGAAAGCAAAAAAACCTTCAGATGCCGGGAAGGTTTCAATACCATCCACCTTCCGGCCAATACTCTGGAAAAGTTTTGCCTTATAAGGCTCAAAGTTTACGCCGCCATATACCATTACCGAAAACTTGGGGAATATTTCGCCCACAGGTTTGCCCGTTCTTTTAATAAGCTCATCAAAATACATTTGCACCCATGGCGGGATACCGCTGATAAGGGTCATATTTTTATTAATGGTCTCATCCACTATTTTATGCAGCTTGGTTTCCCAGTCTTCTATACAATTGGTTTCGTAATCCGGTAACTGGTTCTTACGTAAATAGCGGGGCACATGATGGTTTACAATACCGCTGAGCCGGCCCGTAGGTATGCCCCCTATCCTCTCCAGTTCGGGCGAGCCGCTTAAAAATATCATATTACCATCTGCAAACTGGGTATTGCCGGTTTCTGCCATATAGCACAAAAGCGCATTCCGGGCAGAATTGATATGATTACTGATAGAGTCCTTAGTAATAGGAATATACTTGGTACCGCTGGTAGTGCCTGATGTTTTAGCAAAATAAATGGGCTGTCCCTTCCACAAGATATTATGCTTTCCTTCCTTTATAAGATTAATATAAGTGGCAAGACCCTCATAATCCCTTACTGGTACGGCGGACCTGAATTCATCATAACCGGTGATTGAACCGAACCTGTGATCCTTTCCAAACTGGGTATTTTTACCGACCTTTAATAAATTTTTCAGGATTGACTGTTGATCCGCAACAGCCGTCAGCATTCCCTTTCCAATATTTTTATGAACGATAGAAGCGAAAGGTTTTGCTAAAAAAGACTTGATTTTCATTAATTTATGAAACTTTTAATGGGCAAAAGAGCAATCAAATGTAAGCAAAAATAACCTGCTCCAGCTATACATAAAAATCGTTTTATATAAAGTTGAAATTTATTGCTGAATTATTGAAAATAATATTTACCTTTGCCGCCTAATTTTTATAAGATGATAGCAGTAATTAAGGTAGCAGGTCAACAATACAAAGTTCAAAAGGATCAAACATTATTTGTACCGCATATAGCAGGAGAAGCAGGCGACGCTGTTAATTTGGATGTACTTTTTGTACACGCTGATGGAAAAATTTCTGTTGGCTCTGATAATAAAGCAACAGTTAGCGCTGAAATTATTGATCATATCAAAGGCGATACTGTTATCGCTTATAAGACCAAAAGAAGAAAAGGATTTCATAAAAAGAAAGGCCACCGTACTGCTTATACTAAAATAAAAGTAACGGGCATTGCTTAATTATTAGTTAACAGGTTGAAAGGTTAACAGGTTACTTTTCAACATTTAATCATATCAACTTTAAACTGAAAAGAAATGGCACATAAGAAAGGTGAAGGTAGTGTAAAAAATGGTCGCGATTCGGAAAGCAAAAGATTAGGCGTTAAAATATTTGGTGGACAACCTGCTATTGCAGGCAATATTATTGTTCGTCAACGTGGTACTGTTTATCATCCCGGCACTAACGTTGGTGTAGGTAAAGACTTTACTTTATTTGCATTAGCTGATGGTGTAGTTGAGTTTAAAAAAGGGAGGAAAAACAGGACTTTCGTTTCTGTTTCTGAAGCAGCACAAGCTTAAGGAATATATTTTTACCGGGATACTATTAGATGGGATGGCCTGAAGCCATCCTTTTTTATGCCTATACTTTATTGTTTCAATGATTGCTGGTTCTTATAAAATCAATGCTATTTTTCGATTGTTTTTTTGCCAAACGAAGAAAATACTGTCTTTTGGCAGCAGCTCAAAATAATAAACCCATAATAAAGTAAATAACCTGTAAGCCGCTACAGCAGCCGTTTTCAGTAATTTATAGCAGGCTTATTGTTAATAACATCAATCTATCCCTGAATAAAATGTGGAAAAATAATTTTATAATATAGCAAATTTATATAATTTTACTTCCGATAACCCATTTACTAATCAATTAAATTCAAATTCAAATGGCAAAAGCAGCAGCTAAAAAAGCAGCTCCAAAAAAAGCAGCAGCTAAAAAAGCAGCCCCTAAAAAGGCAGCAGCTCCAAAAAAAGTAGCAGCTAAAAAAGCAGCCCCTAAAAAAGCGGCTCCAAAAAAAGCAGCTCCTAAAAAGGCAGCAGCTCCAAAGAAAGCAGCAGTTAAAAAAGCAGCCCCTAAAAAAGCGGCTCCAAAAAAAGCAGCAGCTAAGAAAAAATAAGCTTTATTTGATGTAACATTGTAAACCCTCTGCTGTGGCGGAGGGTTTTTTTATTTTAAAGCATAATCCGAAACCACCTGTTAACTTCTATTTCAGTATTTTGCGTAAATGAACAATGCAGACATAGCCGAACATTTTTCGCTCCTGTCCAAATTGATGGATATTAACGGGGAGAACACATTCAAATCAAAAACCTACTCTATTGCTGCTTTTCATATAGAAAAACTGGAGTTTCCTTTAGCTGAAACCAATAGAAGTGATATTGCTGCAATAAAAGGATTGGGCCCGTCAGTAGCTGCAAAGATCACAGAGCTGCTGGATACCGGTAGCATGATCGCCTTACAGGAACTTATAGAAAATACACCCGGAGGCGTACGGGAAATGCTGCGTATTAAAGGACTGGGACCTAAAAAGATCCACACGGTATGGAAAGAAATGAGCATACAGTCTATTGGTGAGCTGGAATATGCCTGTAACGAAAACAGACTGACCCGCTATAAAGGCTTCGGAGCTAAAACCCAGGCCAATGTGCTGGAAGCTATACAGTTTTATAACCAGCGTATCGGTCATTTTTTATTTGCCCAGATTCATGCTGTTTTTCCTGCTATCCAATC
>DAOLFI010000881.1:0-2004 GCA_035326385.1 Niabella sp. | reverse complement strand
TGACCCGCGCTTTTTATCAGCGCCCGGTTTTTTGCAAAAGAAGTACCGCTTACATATAAATGCGGCTTTTGTAATATGGGAGGCACGTTCCTTTCCTTTTCCCTATATTTTCTATTTAATATAGCATTGAAAAAATCTCCCGAACCAGCAGGCAAACATTCCTCATTTACCTGTTCAGCCCAATGCTGTACATCGGACAAGTCCCCTGCTTCCCCGATATTGATGCCATCCCCCGGCATATCCCCTCTTTTCAGAATATTTGCATTACCCGTTCTGAGCATCTGTCTGACATCGGGTGTAGTGATAGCAAACTCAGGATCTTTTGCAAAACCTGTTTTTGAAATATCAATGCCTTCCACAAAATACTGACCATTTTTAATGACCCTTCCCAATGAGGGGTTAGCCGGCAGCACCAATGCCTTTGTGAGACCGAAAATATTCAGCTGGAGGGTCAATTCTTCAGAAACAAACCCGCGCAATACTGAATCTATTTTCTTATAAACAAAATCAGGCTTCATCTGCAATGCCTGAAGGGTTATACGTTCCACAACAGACAAGGCTGCTTCTTTTTTCATTGACCTGCTATCAGTAGAAATCACCAGCACCTCTGCATTACAATCAGTCAAACTCCCTAAACAAAGCGATACCTTCAGGCCATAGCCCAGGCATATACCCGCCATTTCAGCTGCACCTGTAAAATCATCTGCTATAACAAGGATCATAGTAAGTAGCGAGTAATGAATAGTAAGAAATATGCTAATTTTTATTGTGGCTCAATTGTACCGCACTTTCAATTGCCAGCAGCATAGCATCGGGACTGGCTATCCCTTTACCTGCAATTTCAAACGCCGTACCGTGATCTACTGAAGTGCGGATAATGGGAAGCCCCAGCGTAATATTCACTCCTTTTACACTTTCCATTTGCTGCTTTCCCGCGTTCCATTTAAAACCAGCCAGCTTAAATGGTATATGGCCCTGATCGTGATACATAGCTACCACACCGCCGTAAGCGCCTGTTGCAGCTTTCGCAAACATTGTATCAGGCGGTACCGGACCTTCCACATCATAGCCACGGCTACAGGCCTCTTCAACAGCAGGTAAAATTTCCTGGTCGTCCTCAGTACCAAACAGGCCATTATCACCCGCATGAGGGTTTAAACCTGCCACACCAATTTTGAGATTTGTTTTTCCCAGGCTTATCAGGCCCTTATGCAGCAGCTCTATCACTTCCAATATCCTGTCTTTCTTTACCAGGTCGCAGGCCTGCCGCAGCGATACATGCGTGCTTACATGTATCACATTAATATGGTCTTCCACCAAAAGCATGGCGTATTTCCTGGTGCCGGTATAATGCGCGTAAATTTCTGTATGCCCTGCAAAATGATGACCGGCCAGGTTAATAGATTTTTTATTGATAGGCCCGGTAACAGTTGCATCCGCCTCTCCAGCCAAAGCCAGTTGTATTACTTTCTCAACAGAGCGGAAACTGGCTTCACCACACATAGCATCTATCTTTCCGTACTCCAGCCTGGAAATATCCACATTATGCAAGTCCAGTATATCAATTACGCCCCACTCAAAACGGGCATCAGCAGGTTTTTCTATCCTGTTGATGGCTACACCAAGACCCAGTTCTGCAATGATCTTTTCAAACACCCTGGCATCACCTGCTATCAGCGGCCTGCAGATCTTATAAACCGTTTCATTCTTCAATGCTTTTACAGCTATTTCCGGGCCAATGCTGGCCGGATCACCCATGGTTATTGCTATTATTGGTAATGCGCTCATTACTATTGATAATTTATTTCAAGTAAAGACCTTTTTAATTTGCCTATCTCCTCTTCAGATTGTGGCTGCAGCGGTGGCATTACAACCGGCTGGCACAGGCCACGTTCATTCATTAATACTTTTAATGCCCAAAGGCTTTCGCCCAATGTTCTGCCAGCCTGGTAAAGGCTTCCGGCGCTATCGCTTTGCTGCTGCATCTCGTAAGCTGCCCCGGTA
>DAOLFI010000880.1:0-2004 GCA_035326385.1 Niabella sp. | reverse complement strand
TCTCAAACTATACAAACCCTCGGCGCTATCCGGATACTGGATTACCTGCTCAGCCTTAAAGAAGCTGATCCCGCTCGCGTAGGAATTACAGGTGGGTCCGGTGGTGGCAGCCATACTGTTTTAATGGCCGCGCTTGATGAGCGTATCAGGGTTTCTGCACCGGTAGTTGCTATATCATCTTATATGTATGGAGGATGCCCCTGTGAAAGTGGGATGCCCATCCATCTTTGTAGCGGTGGTACCAATAATGTGGAACTGGCTGCAATGGCAGCTCCCCATCCGCAGTTGCTGGTATCAGACGGGGGCGATTGGACAGATAAAATGCCGGAGCATGATTTCCCTTATCTGCAAAAAATATACAGCTGGTATGGTAAAAAAGACAATGTTGAAAACGTGCATTTACCTACAGAGAAGCATGATTTCGGTATTAATAAAAGAACAGCCGTGTACCGGTTTATGGCCAGGCATCTTGATTTGAATGTAGCTGCTATTACTGATAAAACCGGCAACATAGATGAGTCGGGGATTACTATCGAAAAGATGAGCGATATGTATGTGTTTGGCGAAAAAGGGGAGCGTTTGCCGGCTCATGCAGTGAAAGGTTTTGAGAACCTGGAAAAGGTATTTGATGCAGCTGTTAAATGATGCATTTAGTCATGTGTGTGCCTGTTTTTAATCATAAAATTTTTAGTTCACCCTGCTTAGTTTCGCATCGCGAAGCAAGAAAAATATATAAGAGAGAAATGAAAAAGATAGTCCTGGTTTTTATTGCGGTTGCATTATTTACCTTACCTGTATTGGCCCAGAAAGACAGGTATAAAATTGGTCTAATAGACCTGATGTTATTAAAGCGTCAGAAACTGGGCGCTGTTACACTGGCAAAAGAACTGGATGCAGACGGTGTAGAGGTAGATATGGGAGGCTTAGGTAACCGGCCCACTTTTGATAATAAGCTCTTAACAGATTCGGTACGGGGGCAGTTTTTAAAAACTGCGGCGGATAACAATATAGAGATCTTCTGCCTGGCTATGACAGGATATTATGCCCAGTCTTTTTGCGGCAGGGAGATGTATAAACAGTCCATTGAAGATTGCATCAGGACCATGCAACTAATGAATGTAAAAACCGCTTTTCTTCCCCTGGGCGTTCAGTGTGATCTTAAAAAAGATCCATCGGTGAGAGATTCCGTTGTGGCACGACTGAAAGTTGCTGGCAGCATGGCCGAAAAAGCAGGCGTAACCATAGCCATAGAAACAGCGCTGTCAGCAAAGGAAGAGGTACAGCTGTTAAAAGAGATCAATTCCCCCGCCATAAAAATTTATTTTAATTTTTCTGCACCGCTGAAAGAGGGAAGAGACTTATATAAAGAATTGAAGGTGCTGGGAAGAAAACGTATTGCAATGATCCACGCTACCAATAAGGATAGTGTATGGCTTCAGAACGATCCGCAGATCGATCTGCACAAAGTAAAAAGAACGCTGGATAAGATGAAATGGAGGGGGTGGCTGGTAGTAGAGCGCAGCAGAGATGCAACACAGCCGCGGAATGTAAAATATAATTATGGGGCCAATGTGGCTTATTTAAAAAAGATTTTTCAGCCGGAGCAACAGGGAGTGCCGAAATAGGTTACCGGTATTTGCAGAAGGTCAGGTTTCAGAAAAATCAGTAAAGTACAGCCACCGGATCCATATAAACTATATGATGGGCTTCATACGGAGGGTGTATTAATTAATTGTACTTTTTGGAAAAACACCCTTCGGCAAGCTCCTCTTCAAAAAAAATAAGGATAAAAAACGGATAACCGGACAGAGCAGGATACAAAAAAATGAATTGTTTATTACACTTGCAGATTTATATAAAGTTATTTTTGCCCGAATAATCATTTTATGAGTACAAATTTACTGCAATACAACACCCAATATCCGTCAGTAGCGGATTTAAAGAGAAAAGCCAAAAAAAGAATCCCCAAGTTTGCCTTTGATTACCTTGAGGGCGGATGTAACG
>DAOLFI010000879.1:0-2006 GCA_035326385.1 Niabella sp. | reverse complement strand
TAAATAAAAAGGTTTTAACCCAATTTACCACCAACTATTTTTCAGTACATTACCAAAACTATAATTAAAGATTTCGCTAAAAACGTTACAGATATTGTTGTTGTAAAGCCAGCGGGATCTGACAAATAATTGCCTATTTCAGATCTTCTCCGTCAAATGCGAAAGGTAACAGGTCTTTTGCAGTATTGATTACATAAACCGGCCCTTCCATACCCGACAGAAGAATTCTCATGGGGTGTTTTACTCTCATTTCGTATTCCAGCAAGGTCTGCCTGCACATCCCGCAGGGGGAAATGGGTTTATTGCTTTTACCCTCCGCAGGCTGATAGGTAATAGCAATTGTTTCGATCACTTCATTAGGGTACAATGTACCAACAGCAGCAAGAAGACTTCGTTCGGCACAAATACCTACGGGAAAAGATGCGTTTTCCTGGTTAGTTCCTTTTACCATTTCCCCGTTAGCCAGTTTTGCCACACTGGCTACGTGAAACTGAGAGTAGGGCGCATAAGATACTGCAGTCAGCTCACGCGCCTGTTGCAAAAGATCTGCATCGGTGCTGCCAAGATCATCAATGCCATCAAAAACGGTATAGGAAAAATTATAGCTGAATTCTTTCATTTCAATGATATCTTTAATAAAGATACTATTGTTAGGCGCTCATCTCAGAAAAATTATATCCTGCGTGATGGTTAAATGCTTATATTGGCAGGTATATTTAAACTTAATAAATAGCAGCTCATGTTCAAAAAATTACTTTTTCTTATTGTAGCCGGTTTATCAGTATGTTATGCTTATGCTTATGATTCCAAAGACCTTATTGGCCGCTGGAATATTACGATAGATAAGAACGGAAAAGAAGCACCTTCCTGGCTTGAAGTAAAATTGTCTGGTTTTAAAACTCTTGTGGGTTATTTTGTGGCAGAAAGCGGCAGTGCCAGGCCGGTTGCAGAAGTTAAGTTTGATAACGGCAAATTTTCATTTTCTATACCGCCGCAATGGGAAAGTGAACCTCAAAACCTGGTACTAGAGGGTGCTTTAACAGGCAATGGCATGGAAGGAACCATTGTATATCCTAACGGAGAAAAATATAACTGGAAAGGCGTTAAAGCGCCCTATTTGAAAAGAACAAAACCTCCTGTATGGAGTACACCTGTCAAACTATTTAACGGAAAGGATCTGACAGGCTGGAAAGCGGTGGGAGCAGAAAACCAATGGATCGTAAAAAATGGTATTTTAACCAGTCCTAAATCAGGAGCAAACCTCATTTCCGAGAAAAAATTCAACGATTTCAAGCTGCATATTGAGTTTCGTTACAAGGAAGGCAGTAACAGTGGTGTGTACCTGCGTGGCCGGTATGAAACGCAGATACTGGATAATGACAAATCAGAACATCCATCCAATGTATTGTTCAGCGGGATTTATGGTTTTTTAACCCCCAGTGAGATCAATTCCAAGGGGCCGGGCCAGTGGCAGAGCTATGATATTACCCTGATTGGAAGAATGGTGACCGTAATTGCGAACGGAAAAACTGTGATCAGTAACCAGGAAATTCCGGGCATTACAGGTGGTGCATTAGACAGCAATGAGGGTGAACCAGGGCCTATATATTTCCAGGGTGATCACGGGCCTATTGAGTTGAGAAATATCATTATTACCCCGGCAACGTAAAATAATCCAGCTATCTTTTTGCTATTACCAAAAAATGCGCTATATTTGCATCGCGAGGTAGAGCAGCGGTAGCTCGTCGGGCTCATAACCCGAAGGTCGCAGGTTCGATCCCTGCCTTCGCAACTTAGTAAACCCGCCGATTTTGGCGGGTTTTGTTTTTTTATAAATCTCTCCGGTTTGGGATTTATTTTGCCGCCCGGAGGCGACAGAATAAAAGTTCGAGGCGAGGACGCCTCGAACAGCACGGACGCCTTGAATAGCAGTTACCGGAAATATATCATCATATTGATGCACAATTTTGAAAAGTATCTTTATTGCAGGAATAACATTTTTCGTT
>DAOLFI010000062.1:0-9766 GCA_035326385.1 Niabella sp. | reverse complement strand
TAAAAAAGACATTGAGCGAAGGAAAAGTGGTGCCTGGCTATGGCCATGCAGTATTGCGCCAGACAGATCCCCGCTTTACTGCGCAGATGGAATTTGGTAAAAGGCATATGCCGGACGATAAGCTGGTGCAGGCGGTTTGGAATGTATATGAGGTAGTGCCACCCATTCTTCAGTCACTTGGTAAGGTAAAAAACCCCTGGCCTAACGTAGATGCGCACAGCGGGGCGCTACTGGTACATTTTGGTCTGAAGGAATATGAGTATTATACCGTGCTGTTTGGCGTAAGCCGTGCATTGGGTGTGCTGGCCAGCCTTTGCTGGGACAGGGCTCTTGGCTTTGCGCTGGAGCGCCCCAAATCCGTAACAACCGAAGAGGTAAAGAAATGGCTGCGCGGGGAAGCCGAAATATGGGGTGATTAATTTTACTGGCCGCCCCGCCCGGTTTTGGTATGGTTTTTATACCTGTATAAAGGAGGATATTTTTTTCACCTTTAAAATAAACAGACTATGACAACCAAAAACAAAGTGATACTGGGTATACTGGGTGCAGCAGCAGCAGGCGTGGTAATTGGTATGCTGATAGCTCCTGAGAAAGGGAAAGATATGCGTAAAAAAATCCGCAAAACTGCCGGTGACTGGGCTGATAATATAGGCCATCTCTGGAACAATGGAAAGCATGCGGCAGAAGAAGCAATGGACGATGCCAAAGCCAAAGCCCGCCAGGCAAAAGCTGCTGCCGAAGAAAAAGTAAGTAAGCTGAAAGAAAGCTTCAGCTAAGGCAGGAGCCTTGAGAAGTGATGCAGGCGTTTGTACACGGACTCCTGCATCACTTTATTTTTATACCAGCCACAAATCGCTTCACTATGGATGATTTCAGGGAAAAAACAACCGGCCTGGCCGATCATATTGAAGATCTGGCAAATACCTTTTACCAGCTCACCTTATTAAATGTTGTTCAGAAAACAACCAATATTGTTTCGGGCGCCATCGTAATGATAGCGTTGTTTATTCTCGGGTTTTTCGCCCTTTTATTTTTAGGCATTGCCCTGGCCTGGTGGCTGGGTGACCTGGTCAATAGCAGGGCGCTTGGCTTTGTGCTGGGAGCGGTGTTTTTTATAATCATCCTGGCGTTTATCATCATGCTTCGCAAAAAGCTGGTTTTCCCCCTAATCAGAAACAGCATAATTAAAAAAGTATATGACCAGGGAGATTAAATCATACAACGACCTTCTGGAGGAGAAACAGCGGCTCCGGTTGCTTTTACAAGCTCAGAAGGAGCTGGTGCGGCAGGATATCCGGGAAATAAAAGAAGAGCTGGCACCGGTGAAATCTGTAATTTCCATAGCAGGTAAGCTGGTATCAAAAAATAAGAGCAACTGGTTGTTTACAACTGCTGCTGATAAAATCATTGATTTGGTTGTAAAAAAATTGATCCTTTCCCGCTCCGGCTGGCTTACGCGGCTGGCTGTTCCGTTTGTGATGAAAAACTTTTCATCACATATCATTGCAGAAAATAAAGATGCCATTATTGAAAAAATAGTATCCTTCTTTACCAAAAAAGAAGAGACAGAGGATGAGCCGCAAAAAGAGCCCTGCCACGATACAGAAGAAGACTAAAAGATTTGTAAGATTCCCGCTAAATCCCCTATTTTTGCTGCCCTGAAACGTAAAAGAAGTAAGGAGAAATGGGGAATTAGCTCAGTTGGCTAGAGCGCTTGCATGGCATGCAATCCGGTTTTTGATTTTTAGCCTTATATTCAATTAAAGGTCAGTGAGTTGAAAAGTAAAAAATCTTTAAATTTTTTTTACTAAAACTACACTAAAACACAAGTTTTAGTGTAGTTTGATAGTCTTTGACATTATTTGGGGGATTAGCTCAGTTGGCTAGAGCACCAGCATGGCATGTTGGGGGTCATCGGTTCGAGCCCGATATCCTCCACCCAATCATATATAACGGCAGTCCGAATCATGGGCTGCCTTTTTTGTTTTAAATCGAAATTCTATTGGTGTATAAATTTTTTAAATGGAGTTTGTCAGACTAATGGTTGCTGTCTAAAGGACTATCGCAGATGCTGTATTTCCTTCTTTGAAAAAGAAATATTTTGATCAACCTAAAGTTGACCTCACATTTAAATATCAAAGCGGTTCCAGAAGCCTCAAAATTTATCCGAGAAACGATACCAGCTACATTAGACATAATGGAAGCAATCTGGATAAATGATCTTAAATGGCGATATAAATTGGTTCTTTTGAACAATAGCGAACATCATGCTTACAATATTCGCTTGTAGGAGCCGAATCAAGATGGTTTTTTGTTTTAAATCCTAACATTGACAGATTAAATCCATTGCTATCAAATACAGATGCAAGTTATGATGCGATGTTGTACGATGTAGTGGAAGGAACTGGTCAAGAGGCAAATGCAATCATTGAAGCACATCCTCATTTTCTTGCCAATAAAAAGTATGTACTGGAGTATACAAATGTGAAGGGAACTAAGTTCTATACAGTTTTTGATGGCTCTAAGGCGAATCAGAGCGCAATCAGTTTTTGAGGAAATATAAGGCTAAAGAGATAAGCAAATAGTCATTTTTGCAAACAGATACCGTGTGCTCAATTTTGTTTCTCCTATGCTCGGCTCAAATAAAACGGCCACGCATTAAAATTAATAGGATCGCAACACGTTAATTTTTTTCGAAACGGATATTCATTGACCATACCCTTAAAGGTTTGATTTTCAGGAGGAGTTTTTTTTATGAGTTTGCACACTCGTTTCAGCTTAGTGTTAAAAAACCGTCCATCGCAATACGCGGCGCGTTTGCACTCAGAATGAGCCGAAAAAACTAATTATGACAGACAAAGAGTGTTTAAAAAGATTAAGAACACCGGAAAAAGACAATCTGCTTGGACTTTTAATGAGTGCTTGTTTGTCTGATATTACTTGTGGTTGGGATGGAACGGCAAAAGGCGAGTTGCGCTTCACTTGACAATTTTGTATTCAAAACTTGACTTAGCACATCAAATTATCAAAACAAAAATTGATCACCACGAAATAGAACGGCACAAATAATATTTTAAAGTTTTTGGCGTAAAGCATAAATTAATTAATTATGAAAAAGCAAACCAATTATTTCTTTCTATCTGGATTTTTCTTTGTAATATTTCTTGCGGTGCAATTCACGAGTATTTATGGAAACTCAGCGTGGTTTAAAGCCTTTTTGCTGATTTTATGTATTGCTTTTTTTATTAGTGGGTTCTATACAATAAGGCAAAAAAACAAACGTTAAATGGCAAATAACACTAGCCGAACTGCGATTCGTAATACTTTAAAATTAAGTAAAAGTGAAAAGAGTAGTATACTTATTATTTATATCAGTAATTTTTTTTAGGTGCGCGTCGAAAATAGATATTGAGCAACTTAAACTTTTTGCCCCAATCGAACAATATCCTGATGATATTTTTCTTGATACGGTGAGTAATAAAAGAGCACTCGTTATTGTTGCTCACGATGATGACGATTGTGCAATGTCCGGAACTATCGCTAAACTGACTTCTAACGGCTGGGCAATAAAATCAGTAAGCCTTCAAAATCACATTTTATCAAGTACAGGGAAAAACCCATCTGACATTATTTGTCAAGGCAACGAATTGTTATTGGATGACCGGTATTACCGGAAAGGCCTGGACACAATGAAAACGCCTTACTTGCCAATAACATACGAACAGATGAAGGAGCAATTTCTTTCTGATAAAATAAGTAACGCAATTATTCAAAAAGTAAGTGATTTTGAGCCATCAGTAATCTTCACACTTGACAACGAAAAAGGTGGTTACGGACACCCCGAACATATTTACATCAGTCATTTGGTAAAAGAGCTTTTTGAACAACACAAAATAGAAGCTAAGAAAATTTATCAATCGGTTTATACCAATTCTATGGAAACTGAAATTGTAGATAAATGGTTGGGGGCTAAAATGAAAAAGTGGAATTACCCCGACCCAAGCAAGATGGCAAACGAATTGTACCATATTGACGGGATGCCCGAACCAACTGTTCAAATCTATATTACAGACGTTGCTGAAACTAAAATGAAATATTTGAGAATATATGAAGAAAACGTAAGAAAAAATTTGCGAAAGTTTATTCCGTACTATGAAGAATTTGATGCTGCGACATATTTCAATATTTTTGACAGGGAGTTTTTTAGAATAATTGAAAAGCCTAACCGCTAACATGAACTGTGTAAAAACCAAACTAGTTTCGGTCATTTTTACGGTTTACAGGATCTGTGATTTAGCTGATACAAGCTGTTGCTTTTTACCCCTGTAAATACTCGCTCTGATAAGATAATTGTATCCCCCAGCCGAAGCCACAGTAGCACCGCAGCCCCATCAGGACACCCCCGAAATCAGGCTGTATATGATTTCGGTACCCTTTTTTGTTTTCTAAAACAATAGGTAGATGTATGTAGGGCATTGCTATAATTGATTGTACATTTACTGGCACAAGCCCAAATCCTGGACAGTGTATTTGTCTGAAATTATTACCCATTTCGGGGGGTATAGGAGAAGCATGGAAGTATGCCTTTCTCCAAAAATCAACGTCATTATGGGTGAGAATGGGGCATGAAAATCTACCCTAATTGATGCCATACGTCTACTTTATAATCTTGGAGAACTGATTAAGGAGATGCCAGTTATAAGGAGGGGTTTGCTTTGAGCGAATTACCGTCGCGGGCGAGAATTTTTCAATATTTAAAAGAAGATGTAATAAAAATCAGCTATGAATTCCGGGGATTGACTCCCGACCCCAAAGGAGCATTTTATGAATATATGGTAGTTGATCCGGTAAATCCTGACAATGATTATGCAAAAATTGACTTGCAGTACAAGCGGGACAAAAAGTATCCCGTTTTCTCATGCAATACCGGCAACATTGATGGACAGAAAGCCAACACTAATACTTTTCGACTGTTCCAACACTATTATACCTAAGTGCTTTGCGGGATAGTACCCGAGATTTGCTAAGTAACCGAAACAATATCCAAGCAAGGTCATTAAGAGGCTTGTTGATAGAAACGTCAATTTCAATGATAATCTTCGACCGGATCTGGTTTCATCAACTGCCATTCTTATGAATTAGTGGGCCAAAATATTCTGAACAGCGGCAAATGACCAGGAGCCGCCCAATCATTTGACAATTATAAAGGCAGGTTTAACGGTGTTGCTTCTGGCCTGTCAGGTAAGACCTGTATTTGTTACAGGTGCAACTCCCGACAATTATATACCGCTTATCAAAATCTGGATAGGCCTCTAAAATGGAAATACTAACTTCCTTGGAAAGTTAAAGTCATGCCTCCTGAAAGTTTTCTTTTCTTGAATGATAATCCGGCTGCATTAGCTAGCATACCTTCTGGTCTAAATCACATCAATTATTCTCGGTTCAGGAATCTGGAATCAGATACTCCGTTTCGTTCTTCTTTTTCTATCAAGTTTGTAGTGAAAGGGGAGGAAACTTACTTTATTGGGAGTAAAAAGTATGAAGTTGCTGGTTCTCAGTATCTGGTTGTTTCTCCACATACAAATGGCCGGGTTCTGATCCGTACAAAGGACTACACGGAAGGACTTTGCATCGACCTTAAGCCGGAGTTAATCCGCCAGGTATTGCATTCCTACAAAGCACCCGGAGAAATAGACACACGCTTTAACAAAAGTGAGGTGGAGGAATTCCTTCTAGGAAAAATGTTTATGGAAAATACATACAATACTTCCAATACAGCATTAGGCGCTGTGCTAACTAAAATTACTACCCAAGGCATTCCGTTTTCAGAACAATTAGATATTTGTGATGAGATGTTTTATCAATTGGCTGAGGCGCTAATTCTGGATCAACAACTTGTCTATACCTATTACCAGTCTATCGCTGTCATGAAATCAACTACAAAAAAGGAGTTGCTCAGAAGAATGTTGTTTGCCAGGGATTATATTGATGAAAATTTTCAGAAAAAGTTCAGTTGTAATGAACTTTCGAAGCTGATTACCCTGTCAGAGTTTCATTTTTTTCGTATGTTTCGCGCCGTATTCGGGCTTTCTCCGAGACAATATATTATTCAGAAACGATTAGAGTATGCAAAACATGCTATTTGCACTGAGGATCTACCGGTAACGGACATTGCGGTAGCCACCGGATTTTCTGACCTGCAAACATTTAGTAAAGCATTCCGAAAATACTTTGGCTATCCTCCTTCCGCATTACGTTTGTCAAAAAAGCAGGATTTAACCACAGTTGGGTATTACCCGGCCTTAAATTTAGGACTTGAGCAGAAAAAGGACTTAAGCAACTGGTTTTAATTGGAAAAGCGACAATATTACCTAATTAGCCCTTCAAACCAGAATTGTTTGCAGGTATAGGAGTGTGCCATTAACCCAGTTGCTCACCTGGCTATCATACAATTCCTTGCAGGTAGGTAATGACGACACTTTACTGACAGAGTATTTTTTGTCTACAGGGCGAGTAGACTCCGGCTAAGGGGTTGTTTTAGAACATGGTTGCTTTACAAAGGGGGAAACGATTTTCTGGGGAGGGATATTCGTTTCGACCGCAGGGAATGAAGTTTTTCGGTATTGCACAACGGAAAGATATTTTCCGGTATACTGCTGGTTTGAGTCAACAGTACCGGATAAGGACTATTACTGGATTTAATCAACAAGGCGCTATCCCATGAGGCAAATTCAATTTTTATTATTATTCGGGCTTATAACATTGCAGTTGCTGGCCAGGCAAGGTTCTGACGCGCAGTTTGCCCAGTATATGCAAAAGAAACTGGACAGCGCTGTGAAAAAGAATAACATCTTTGGTGTGGCCTGTAGTGTACGTATGCCAAATGGTCAATCCTGGACTGGTTTTTCCGGCACGTATGATACTTCTGGAATGAGTTACTTTCAGCCTGATGAATTGTATCAAACAGCCAGTATTACCAAAATGTTTGTAGCTACATTAATTCTGCAATTAGCAGGAGAGGGCAAACTAAGCCTCGATGCACCAATAAAACAGTTCCTGCCTTCTTACCAATGGGTCGATAGCCTTATTACCGTCCGGCAACTGCTGAAACACCGGACTGGGATAGCGGACTACCTGACGACAAACCAGGAAGCGACAAGAGTTTTTTTTCTTTATCCTGATTCTGTCTGGACCCCAGATCACATTCTTTCAAAATACCTTATCAAACCTCCACTCTTTACCCGGGAGTCTTCTTTTAGCTATTCTAATACAAATTATCTAATCCTAGGAATGATTATTGAGCAAGTAACAGGCAATCAATTTCACCAGGAATTGCGCAGGAGAATACTTCAACCGCTCGGGTTAAGAAAAACTTTTATGCCACCTTACGAAAAACCTGCAGCCAAAATGATTCGAAACTGGACGGACTGGAACAGGGATGGTGTGCCGGATGATGCTTCAGTCATGCATGGCCGGGGTTTTGCAAGCACAATCTATACAGCAGGTGCCATGGTCTCTCACCCGGAAGACCTCGTAAAATTTTGTTATTTGCTGCACTCAGGAAAACTATTAGGGGGTCTTACTCCAATGCTATATGACTTTTCAGATGTTTCAGTAGGGCCTTCTAATAACGGATATGGCCTGGGTGTCATGCGCTATGACCTTCATGATAAAACCTATTATGGCCACTCCGGAGATATTAATGGATTTACTAATATAGTTATTTATTCACCGGCAGATGACCTGACCCTGGCTATAATGATCAATAAGGATTTACAGGATCGCATCAGTCTATGTAAGGATCTCTTATCCGGATTAAATACCTGGTTAACAGCTTCAGAAGTAAAAAATTAACAATGAATCAATTTTTCATTATGCGAATGTTCAAGGCCATTATCATTTGTTCAGTTTCGTTGATCAGCTTTGACTGCTGGAGTCAGGACAAGGAAGCCACAACCATCGTTCTTGTCAGGCACGCAGAGAAAGGAGATGCAGACGGGAATGACCCGGAATTATCAGCAGCCGGGAAAGACAGAGCCATGCGACTAAAAGGGATGTTGGATAACATGAAATTTGACCGGTTTCTGAGCACGCCGTATAAAAGAACCAGAGAGACACTGGCCCCGATTGCAGGTAGCGGACAAATCGAGGTTTATAACCCGGCGACGCCGGATGCATTCGCACAGGAATTGCTGAAGATAAATGGAAAAAAAATTATTATCGCTGGTCATTCAAATACCACCCCCTTGTTGGTTAATAAGCTTTGTGGCCAGTTTGCCTACCCGTCTCTTGATGAGAGTGAATATGGATGGATTTGGGTACTAACTATCCTAAATGGAAGAGTGATTACCTGTAATGTACTTAAATATTAATATGCCGAAGTTAAACCTACAAAAGGAGTTTAAAAATTATTACTCACCGTCCTTAATTCCACAACTATTGCTGCTGCCTGCAGCGAACTATCTTAGTATTTGCGGGTCAGGCATCGCGGGAGACGGATTATTTAATGAGCAGACAGAAGCCTTATTCAAAATGGCCTATTCCATAAAGAAAATTACTAAAAAATTGGATAAGGATTTTACAGTACCTCCGCTCGAGGGAATATACTGGAAAGATGAAAAGATACCGGCAGATGCTGCTTTTGGTTTGATGAACTGGGAGCTGCGGATTCGTATACCAGATTTTGTTTCCGGAGAAAGTGTTTCGTTGATCAGCCTTGATTCTGTTAAGCAAACTGCCTGTCCTTCTATCGCACAGGTGCTCTTCTTGAAGTGTGAAGCGGTAAAGTGCGCCCAACTCCTTCATATAGGCCCATATCATCAGGAGGGACACTCGGTACAACAGTTGAAAGACTTTATTCAAAAAAATGATCTCCGGATCTCCGGGCTTCATCACGAGATATATTTGAACAACCCAAACAGAGTTTCACCGGAAAAATTGAAGACTATCATCCGTTACGCTGTAGAACGAAATTAAGTTTAACTCTGATTTGATAAAAAGCAGGATAAGACCAGCCGGGGAGCATCATTTGTTGAATATTAGTACCCGGCCTTTACTCAACCCAGGCCGGCTGGTTGCGTATGTATCACTCTATCTTGCGGCTGCTTATTTTTTTTACCTTCTCTTTTTTGGTAATCTGTGAGCCATTATACAGCCAGGTATCCATCCCTGCACGAAGGTTAGTAAAGGAGGATTTCAATAATATGGGTACGGGCACTGCGCTGCCGGCGAACTGGAAGGTAACGGGTGCGGGAGAGGGGTTGACGGCAGGATGGTCGGCGCCGGGTAATAATGCTGCGGTGCAGCAGCAGGCTGGGGCCGGGTCTCCGGTTACGCCGGGGAGTTATAATTGGGGCGTTAATGCCGGTTCAGACCGGGCAATCGGGTTTATGTCCGGGGCTGGTGCGCCGGGGCCGGCAGCTGTGATGGTCCATTACCAGAATAATACGGGAGCAGTTCTGACGGCTGTTAGCCTGCAATTTCAACTGGAAAGGTATAGGATCAATATGGCGAACTTCCGGCTGTTACTGTTTACTTCTGTAGACGGAAGCAACTGGGTGGCTCAGAATAGCGGTAATATTTCAGCCGGAGTATTATTACCTGGCGCGGCGGGCTATTCGTTCAGTACCCCTTCAACAGTGTACAAGAGTGTGGTGATAAGCGGCCTCAGCATTGCGGGAAACGGAAGCTTCTACATAAAATGGGTGTTCATTTCAGGAGAGGATAATGTGTCGCAGGGTATTGGGTTGGATAATGTGGTATTGCT
>DAOLFI010000878.1:0-2011 GCA_035326385.1 Niabella sp. | reverse complement strand
CTTCAGGTTTGATGTTGTTACGTTCGCCTGAGCTTATTTTACCAACGGTAAGCACAACCGGCGCTTTGGTAAGGTCCTGCTGGCGGCTTACGATCTGCTGCAGGCTGTTAATGATCTGGGCGCCGGTAGCCACAGGGTCAACACTTAGCCAGGGCTGTGCACCGTGCGATTGCCTCCCTTTTACTTTTATGGTAAACCAGTCGCTGGCAGCCATAAAAGGGCCGGGTTTATAGTACACTTTCCCTTCTTCTATCCAGCTTTCAATATGCAGTCCAAATATGGCATCCACTTTGGGATGATCCATTACGCCTTCTTTCACCATAAGGTCGGCTCCGCCTTCCTCGCCGGGAGGGGCGCCTTCTTCGGCCGGTTGAAATATAAATTTTACAGTGCCGGGCAGCTCTTTTTTCATAGCGGCCAGCACTTGGACAGCGCCCATGAGCATGGCTACATGGGTATCATGACCACAGGCGTGCATCACCGGAACTTCCTTACCTAAGTATTCTCCTTTAGTTATTGACTTATAGGGAAGATCATTACGTTCCAGGACCGGAAGCGCGTCCATATCGGCGCGTAAGGCTATTACAGGTCCGGGCTTACCTCCTCTCAGAATACCTACCACACCTGTTTTTGCCATTGTTTGGGTTTCAATGCCCAGTTTTTTCAGATGAGCAAGCACATATTGCTGCGTTTTAAATTCACGGTTGCTTAACTCGGGGTTTTGATGTATGTGACGCCGCCATTCAATAAGTTGGGGCTGTATTGCATCAGCTTTAGAACTTATGATGCCTGCATGATCCTGGGCTATTAATGATAATGATGCCAAAAGAAAAAGGCTGATGGGAAATGAAAATTTCTTCATTGTCCTAAATTACTTAAAAAATATGGTTTAAGGGATTCTTCAACCTTAGCCATCTTATCAATGTGGCAGCTTGCCCTGAATCAGTATGCTATTCTGCAAACAGGTCTTTCATTACTATTTCTGCCTGTACCCTGCCAATGTAATAGTCGTTCTTTTTTACACCATACGTAGTAATGAGTGTAGGGAAAAGTGTTTTTCTTGTTTGTGTTTGCTCCCGAAATACGGTAATTTTATGGTCCAGTTCACCTGCGTATTTCTTATCGATCACAAACGCATCAGCAGCAAATTTTATTTCACATATATTCATGCAATGGTCCTGCCGGTCCAGCAACAGATCTATTTGTGCACCACTACTATTTTTTGTTTTTGGCTGGTAACGCCAGGCTGAATTTTCTGTAAGTACTCCCGCTATGCCTAAAGCCCGTTTTATTTGAGGAACATGTTTTTGGCAAGTAGCTTCAAAAGCAAAGCCGCTCCAGCTTTTATAGGATTGTCCTGCTGCTATTTTTTGCCAGGTGCCTGTTCCGGTTGCGCGTGCATGTGCTACAAACTTCATAAAAAACAGGCTGTATTCATCCGACAGTTTATAAATACTGTCGCGGGATGTTTTTTCAAACGGAATATATTGGGCTATGAAGCCCGATTGTTCCAGCTCATCAAATATCCGGGTAGTTCCTCCGCCTGTAGTAAATCCGCAGGCCTCTATCAGTTCGGAACGGCTCATGCCCGAAGGCTTTTTTGCTAATGTCCGTACCACGTTTTCATGATTACCCGCATTATTAAACAGTGAGCGGTACAGGTTATTAAATTCGTGTTTTAAGAATCCGTTTTTTTCAAAAAAAAGCCTGTCAATTACCTGGCTGGCGCTTTCTCCTTTATTCACCTGTTTCAGGTACAGCGGAATGCCGCCCATTGCCATATAGAGCTGTAATATCTGGTACTGGTCCAGCCGGATTTCCCTGCTTTTGAGATAATATGCGCACTCCGCCAGGGAAAAAGGCAGTAAGCGAATGATGCGACTAACCCGGTTATGCAGGCCGCCCCGGTTGTTGATGATATTTTTTATCATCCAGGAAGCAGCCGAACCGCAGATAATTACCTTTAACTGTGGCTGCAGGGAGGCCCAGGTATTCCACCAATGGCCAAAGG
>DAOLFI010000061.1:0-9792 GCA_035326385.1 Niabella sp. | reverse complement strand
AAATGGCAGGCCATGGCCAGCTCACACCCTCCTCCTAAAGCATAGCCGTTTACCGCTGCTACTATTATTTTAGGGCTGTTTTCAATTTTATCGAAAACCGCTTGCCCGCGCCGGGCCAAAGCCGCTCCTTTTTCAGCATCCAGGCCCGTAAACTCCGAAATATCAGCACCGGCAACAAATGCTTTTTCTCCGCTTCCGGTTATAATAGCGGATTTGATACCGGGATCATTAATGATCTCATCCAATGCTGCATCCAGCTCATCAAAAACAGTTTTATTTAAAGCGTTCAGCTTATCCGGGCGATTAATGGTGATGATCCCCGTTTGATCACTAATCTCAAAATTTAATGTAGTGTACGACATGCTTTTGTTTTTAATTCAGCCAGGACATAACCACAGAGAAAAGGAAGTAATTACCTGGTTTACAAAAATAAATAACACTTCATAAACCTAAATAAAGATTATACGACACGCTCTACTAATTTTGCGGCGTGAAATTCTTAACCATTATTACCTACACAGGTATTTTTGTATTTGCACTTGCCGGGGCCTTTAAAGCGCGTGGAGCAAAGTTAGACGTGTTTGGAGGCCTGGTAGTAGCTTTTGTTTCGGCTTATGGCGGAGGTACCTTGCGTGACCTGCTGTTAGGGGTGCGGCCGCTCACCTGGATGAACGACAACCTGGCCATAGGATTGGTATTAGCCGGCACTTTTGTAACGTTTCTGGTAAAAGACAGGGTCAATAATTTCAGACGTACCATATTTTTTACTGATGCGATGGGGCTGGGTCTTTTTACCGCGGCAGGCATTGAAGTGGGCTCTCTTTATGGAGCCAACGAAGTTTATTCCCTTACTATGGGCGTCATTACTGCAACATTCGGTGGCCTGATAGCAGATATTTTTTGTGGCTACCCTCCCATGCTTTTACGGAAAGGTGAGCTTTATGCAACTGCCAGCGCTATAGGAGGCGCGGTATTTATTATCATTAATAAATATCTTATTACCTCTAAAAACCTCGATCTGACCATTTGTGTGATACTGGTAGTTGCTATAAGAATTTATTCCAAAAGAAAAAGACTGATGCTACCGGAGATTTAAGCTCCTCATCTTTCAGAGTCAAGCCTGACTGCTCTTATTTTGTTATACTAAATGATTACCTCTTATACAACACGTAATTAAACCGAATGATATAGGAGAGATAAAAAACAAAAATGCAACCCAGAAAATAAAGCATCTGATTTTCGATTGTTTGCAGCCAGGGACCTAATCCGATGGCAAAAAAGCCGGTAGTAATCAATATGACTTGTATCAGTGCCGAAATAAAAAGAGTTTCCATGCGTTTTTGATTGATAAACTCATCTTCGATCTTTTCTTTTGAAAAAACGGCAAAGAAGAATCCAAATATAAAAGCGCAAGCGCTGCCTGTTAAAAAAACAGCTTTTATAGCTGCTGGTGCGTATGGGATTATTACTTTCAATTGTATTGAAAGCCAAACCAGGAACCCTATTGGGAAAAGGATCAGTCCTGTTTTCTTAAAATAGTGAGGGAGTAAAAACCAGTTTTTCATTTTTTGTTATTTAAAGTTTTAATAATAGTCAAACGTTTAGTCTTCTGCATCCAGCGTAAAGATATCTTCTACATGCTTTCCGAAATACTTTGCAATTTTTAATGCCAATACAGTAGAGGGCACATATTTACAGGCTTCCATGGCATTAATCGTTTGCCTGCTTACGCCAATGATTTTTGCCAGCTCATCCTGCGTAATATTTTTTATAGCACGCTCTATTTTTAAAGTGTTCTTCATAAAGCCTGTAACTTGCTGTTTTTGTATAATAAAGTTTGTTTATGCATTGTAAGAATATTTTTACCAAATGTAAAATATATTTTACATAAAGACAAAATATTTTTCCATTTTTAGGAATTAATTTTAAAATGAAGAGAAAGGCAGCTGTTATTTATAGGCAGTAATATCTATGACATTCTTACAAAAGCCATATTCTGTTTTATCATTGCTGCTTACAAGTACGAGTCGGTTAGCACAATAATCTGCAATCAGCTCCTGGTACAGCGCTATTCCCGCAGCATCTAAATTGGTGCAGGGTTCATCCAGCAACACAGCAGGGGTATCAGAAAAGATACATTGAGCCAGCTTAACCCGTTGCTTCATACCACTGCTGTACTCACTAATCTTTTTGCTTTTTGTATGCCCCAGCTGTATTTTTTTGATAATAAAGTCAATAGTTAATCCTCCCAGGAAAGGCTTAAAGGACTGGTGGAACGATAAAAATTCCGCCAGTGTAAATTCCTCCACCAGCTCTAAATAAGGTGCACAAAGCGAGGTATAGTTAAATACTTTATCAGCAGTAACAGTTGCATTATTTAAAATATGCGAGCAGCTGCCTTCACTAACAGATACAGCACCGCTCAAAATTTGCAGAAGGGTGCTTTTACCACTTCCGTTAGGGCCTGTAATGGCATAAGCCCCTGGCTGAAAGGTATAGGTAAGATTACGAAAAATCCAGTCCCTGTTATAGCGTTTGCCGGCATTATGCAATTGAATCGTCATCCCCGTTGCCTTTGCTGTAACGCTTTATTATTCCGCGGGTGCTTTCCTGTATAAAAGTGAGTATTTCATCCCTTTCTTCCGTTACAGGGAACTCCTCTTCCAGTATCTGTACCGCCTGCGTTACATTAAGTCCTTTATTATAAAGGATCCTGTAAATATCAAGAATATGGTTGATCTTATCAATGCTATACCCTCTTCTCTTCAAGCCAACGGAGTTTACGCCGGCATAGCTTAATGGCTGCCTGGCAGCTTTAATAAACGGGGGCACATCCTTACTAACCAGGGAGCCTCCGCTTATAAATGAGGGAGAGCCTATTTTTACAAACTGATGCACGGCCACAACTCCCCCAAAGCCCACGTAATCGCCCATTACCACATGCCCTGCAATCTGGGTGCTGTTGCTTAATGTGCAGTTATTACCAATGATACAATCGTGGCCTATATGGCTATAAGCCAATATCCAGCAGCCATTGCCCACCACTGTTTTCAGCCTGTCGCTGGTACCCCGGTGTATGGTTACAAATTCGCGGATAACGCAATTATCTCCTATTTCCACTGTTGTTTTTTCACCCGCATACTTTTTATCCTGCGGTTCAGACCCTATTACAGCTCCGGGGAAGATCTTACAGTTTTTCCCGATCTTGGATCCCTCCTGTATGGTTACATTGGATCCTATCCATGTGCCCTCGCCAATTTCTACATTAGGGTGAATAACGGTAAACGGGTCTATTTTAACATTAGTAGCCACCCTGGCATCCGGGTGTATGTATGAATTAAAATGTATCATTAAGCGCTTTGAAATTTTCAATACCCGCTACACTATTAATTAGTGGCGGCTTGCAAAATTAACCATTTGATAATATTATGATTATATCTGATTGGTTATAAACCCCAAATTTATAAACTAATACCCGTTAGTTGACTATTTTAACAAACAATATTATTTTTGCACTAACTAAATGGTCAAACTACAAAAAACAGAAAACTTTGCGGACAAATGGATGCCGGCATTTACCAGCTTACAGCCTATTTGCAGCAAGGAACAGCATATCCCGGGTTCGGTGAAGTACTCTATTAAGCGATTTATGCGTGATGAGGAAGATACTTCAGAAGATGTGGCTATTGTTAATTACGAGTACCGGGGACACGGCGATGAGAGTAATAGCCTGAAACTGAGGTTTTGCGTTGCCGGGAATATGTATTGCGCAGCTGAAAACTGCCAGAAATGTACTGCAGGTAATGCCCGGAACTGCGCACAAAGTACGCCCTGCTACGATGTAGTATCTGTAGACTATGCCGCACCCCAGCTTTCCCAGTTCATCAGCGGGAAAAATGCCACCCCGGTTGGTACGGATGTGCTATTACGTTTTACTAAAAAAGATTCTTTTCAGAAAAGCATTCCCCTGTGCTGCAGAACCCGTGGCGTACTTGCAGCCCTGGTTAATCACAAATATACCGGCAGCCTGGAAAATATATATGTGAATGCCCAGCTTCAGATGCTGCTGCTGTACAGCATGGACTGGATCTCCGACAAAGAAGAGGTTTTATCCTGTCGTTTCCTGAACAGCGATACGGACCGGGAAAAGATCATGATGGCCCGTGATATCCTGATTCAAAGTATCAGCCAGCCCATTACTATTAAAGAACTGAGCCGTAAAGTGGCTATGAATGAGTGCTATCTTAAGAAAGGGTTTAAGGAAATGTATGGCACTACTATTTTTGACTTTTACCAGAACCAGCGCATGGAACATGCCAAATATCTTTTGTACGAAAAAGGGCTTAATGTCACTGATGTATCTATGATGCTGGGATACTCTTCCATCTCCCACTTCAGTACAGCCTTTAAAAAACAAACAGGGCTGAAACCCTGTGAACTGCTGAAATAATTGCTGGTGAAAATTAATACATCGCCGCTCCTGGGCGAGCTCTTCTTCTTGGATGAAATAACTTCTCTAAATAAGAACTACATGGTGATGTAAAACCAAGAACTTACCGAACCATAGCACACAATAATTACTCTTTGGGATCCAGGTACTTCAAAAAGTCAAACATTTTGAAGGCTTTTATTATACCACTCCTTGCGGAGTTTTTAGCATGCTTACTTTTATCTTTATAACCCTTCCAGCCCTTAGGGCTTGATTTGTAAACCCCTGAATGGGGTGCAATGATTATAAAGCATGTACAACAACCCTGGTTAAACCTTGAGAGGGTGGTATTTATTGCTCGAATAAATGGCTTTGGAATTGAATTTAAGATGCGTTTACGCCAGATCTTAATAGAAATTTGCCCCTTCAGCGTGGCTGCTTTTAAAATATATAAATTCACAATTCGTGAATATTTATGAAATCACAAGGTATTTTAGTCGCTTTAAAACTTCTTTTACTCAGAAAGCAGGATTAGGACACATGCACAAATTGCACACTCGTTTACAGATCAGTGCAGTTGAAATGTCAGCGGTGTTTGAAAGATTAAAAAGCAGGGCCAAGGCCCTGTTATAAAGTAATATATGTTGTAGCTATACAGTTAAACTGTTTTTCCTATTTTATTACCTTTCAATGCAAAAAACAGTATGAAGGCATAACTGGGTACCAGTATCCAGAAAGCCTGCTGCATACCTGTGCTGGTACTGATAGCTGCCCATATTTTGGGTATAATAGCTCCTCCGGCAATACCAACAATTAAAAGCGCAGAGCCTGTTTTTAAATATTTTCCTAACCCGTCTATAGATAAAGGCCAGAGTGCAGGCCATATAGGTGCATTGGCAAATCCTAATAGCGCCAGGCATAAAATAGAATATTTACCGGGTAAAAATATTACACCCAAAGAAAGTATAATCCCCAGCACGGCTGAAAATTTAAGCGCCGTATTCTGGGAAACAACTTTGGGAATTAATAAAATACCAAGTATATATCCCGTAAGCATTCCTATCATGGTATAGGAAGTAAAGTGTTTAATAGTATCTACCGGCATTCCCAATCCCTCTTTACCATATAACTGAATAATATCACCGGCAATCACCTCTGCACCAACATAAAGAAACAGAGCAATAAAACCCAGCCACAAATACGGGTAAGAAAAAATGCTTGATCTGTCAACCGTGGCATGAGAGGGGTTGGTTTCTTCCTCGTTCTTTATATCTGGTAATGCTGAAAATCTGATGGCTATAGCCAGTATTACAAAACAAACAGCAATAATGATATAGGGTGATACAATTTTTGAAGCCAGCTCATCCAGCAGCAGGTTTTTCTGATCTATGGGCAGGCTACCCACATTTTCATATTTCTCCATACCATTCAGCAGTACTGCACCCATTATAAGTGGAGCTATGGCTCCCGCTGCTTTGTTACAAACCCCCATTACACTAATACGCTTGGCAGCGCTTTCTATTGGACCCAGAATAGTTATATATGGGTTTACTGCCGTTTGTAATAATGCCAATCCTATTCCTATAATGAATAACCCGGTTAAAAACATTCCGAAAGTACGGCTGTATGCTGCAGGAATAAATACTAATGCACCCACAGCCATTATCAGCAGTCCTAATACCATTCCTTTTTTAAATCCTGTTTTACCTAATACCCATGACGAAGGAAAGGCCATTACAGCATAAGCTATATAAGATGCAAAGGTTACTAGTACGGCCTGATCGGGCGTCAGCTCACAGGCTTTTTGCAGGTAAGGAATAAGAGTAGCATTTACCCATGTTACAAAACCAAATACAAAAAATAAAATACCAATAATTATCGTTGGTACTAAATAGCTTTTCTCCTTGCTCGGGGCTTTTGCAATGTCAGTCATATAAAACAGGCGGTTTAATGAAAAGAATAAAAATAACGGAAGTTATTGATCTAACCATCAATTAAGCAAACGGTTGCGCAGAAATAGCTGCGGGGTATTTAAACCGTGATCAAACCCGAACGCATACAGCTTACCCAACTACTCTTTATCTGCCATCTCACTGATCAGCTCTGCTACCAGTGCTGTCCAGCCTGTTTGATGACTGGCGCCTAGTCCACGCCCTGTATCCCCATTGAAATACTCATAAAACAGGATGAGGTCTTCATTTTCAGGCTGCCGGTAAAACCAGTTGTAAGGGCCGTAAATAGGCCGGTCGTTATTTTTATCTTTTTCAAAAAGGCTGATCACTCTTTTGGACAACTCCGTGGAAACATTAAAAAGATTCATATCCACGCCGGCCCCTGTAGGATATTGAACCATTACATTATCGTGATAAAATTTTCCCAGCCTGCGTATGGACTGAATAATAATAAAGTTGATAGGTACCCAAACCGGACCACGCCAGTTAGAGTTACCTCCAAACATATCGGAAGTAGAATCACCGGGATCATACTGAATTGTATTTACCTCGCCGTTGATGGTCACAGAATAAGGATGTTTTTCGTGATACTTTGATAATGCTCTTATACCACCGTCTGATAAAAACTCAGTCTCATCCAGCAGTCTTTTAAGCATCGCTTTCAGCTTGTCAGCAGATACCAGCGACAGCAATGTATCCGCTCCGCCACCATGCTCCTCCTCAGGCCAGTAACGGTTATTTTTAAGGCGGTAATTTCTATACCATTTGAACCGCTTTGTAAAGTCAGGCAATTTCTCAAATACTTCTTTACGAATCGAAGAAACGGCATAAAGCGATGTGAGCCCTACAATGGATTGGATGCGCAACGGCTGCGGGGCGGCATCACGCATACATAATACATCATAGAAAAACTGGTCTTCCTCGTTCCATAGCAAATGCTGGTTCAGCGCTTCGGCTATCAGGATAAAATGCTCAAAGAACTTGGTAGCCGCATCTTCAAAGCTGTTATCCACCAGGGCTATTTCTAAAGCAATATCCATCATGCTCAGGGCATACACGCCCATCCAGCTGGTACCATCTGCCTGTTCTAACTGAATTTCGCCTTTATCGTGATAGCTGCGGTTAAAAACACCAATATTATCTAATCCTAAAAATCCTCCTTCAAAAATATTATCTCCCTTAAGGTCTTTCCGGTTGATCCACCATGTGAAATTGATAAGGAGCTTATGGAATACTTTTTTCAGAAAATCTATATCCCCATTACCCCTGGTTTTTTTCTCAATCTGAAAGATCTCCATGGCTGCCCAGGCCTGTACCGGCGGATTGACATCGCTAAAATTCCATTCGTAAGAAGGCAACTGCCCATCGGGCTTCATATACCACTCTCGCATTAACAGGAGCAGCTGGTTCTTGGCAAATACAGGGTCTACCACTGCCATGGAAATACACTGGAAACTCTGGTCCCATGCTGCATACCAGGGATATTCCCATTTATCGGGCATTGAAATTACATCCTGGTTTTTGAGGTGCTTCCATTCACTGTTTCTCCCATATTTACGCTGCTCAGAATTAGGGGTGATACCATCTGATTTGGAAAGCCATTTTTCTATATCATAATGATAATATTGCTTGCTCCAAAGCAGGCCTGCCAAAGCCTGACGCTGTACATTGGCCAGGTGTTTGGGTACGCCTTTGGGAAAGATTTCGGCATAGAAATGATCGGCTTCCTTTTTGCGCTTGTCAAACAGTTTTTCAAAATCACTGTCAAAAGCGTTATTCACCGGTTTTTCAGAGAGCCTGCAATAAATAGTAACGGTTTCCCCGGCCTTAACATTGAAATTGTAAACGGGAGAGAACTTGGTCCCCGATTTTCTTTCGCGTAGCTCTTTTACATTCTTTTTATCAATGATAGCATCATGAAAAGCATCTTTGGTAAAAATGCTTTCATTAGGAATGTCCTGCACAATCTGTGTATTGGTTTCGTTGTCAGTAAACAACGCATCATCTGCTTCCTGGTAATAAAAATAATAATTACCCAGCCTGGCGTGCTCTGCAAATATTGTATTGGGTCCTGCGGGAGAAAAATTAGGTTTTGTTTTAAGGCTGCCGTGCCTGGTCCAGCGATTGTAGAACCAAAGTGTTGGCAATACGGTTACAGGTGCGGGTTTATTATACCTGTTGGTAATGCTGATTTTAATGCCAATATCAGTACTATCAGTTTTTGCATAAGTGATATGGACATCAAAATACTGGCTGTTCTTAAATACATCCGTGTCTAATATTTCATACTCAGGGTCTAATTTGGAGCGATCCCTGTTTTCCTCCCTGAGCTGCTCATACGGAAATGCCTGCTGGGGATATTTATACAGGTATTCCATATAATAATGCGATGGGACGTTATCCAGGTAATAATACAACTCCTTCACATCTTCACCATGGTTACCCTCATAATTACCCAAACCAAAAAGGCGCTCTTTTAAAATAGGATCCTGACCGTTCCACAATGCTACGGCAAAGCATAAGTTCTGAAAGTAATCTGAAATACCGGCCAAACCGTCTTCACCCCAGAAATAGGCCCGGCAATGAGCGTGGTTGAAAGGGAAATAACCCCAGCTATCTCCATATGGGCCATAATCTTCACGTACAGTGCCCCATTGGCGTTCACTTACATAAGGTCCCCATTTCTCTAACGGTACAGCTTTCTTTGCATTTTCTCTCAGTCGTTTATGTTCTTCAGTCATTATATCAGATTTTACAGGGAAACCATACATACACCTGGCTGTGTAAATACTATCCCGGATAAAAATAACGTGACAGGCATAGTTTAGCCCTGTTACAAATATATTGATTGAAGCGTTGAATAACTATTGCCTAAGCATAAATTGTCAGCAATCAATGTGAAAAACCAACATTCAGCTTAATAACACAAAACAGAAGTGCAGAAAAACTGTATCAGTATTTCCTGTATATACTGTACAAAACCTTTTTATCGTAGTCTGTAAGTGAAGAAGAAGTGTCGTTTTGAATATAATGCAGTTTGAATGCCCCGATCGCTTTTGAAACATCGCGGGTATCATATCCTATTGCTCTCAATGCCATTATCGCGTTAAAGTCTGCCGGAGGCGTAGCCAAATTATAAGAATCATACCAATAGCCAAAACCGGCATCAGCTAAGCGTTTCCAGGGAAAATATTTGCTGGGGTCGCTTTTTCTGCCGGGAGCAACATCAGAATGGCCGATAAAATTAGCTTGCGGGATACCGTATTTGTTTTTTAAAACTTCCAGTAGTTTTAACAGCGCTTTGATTTGCTCATCGGAGAAAGGCTCAGATCCGTTATTATCTATTTCGATACCAATGCTGCAGGAATTCATATCGGTAATACTGCCCCACTTACCCAGGCCTGCATGATA
>DAOLFI010000060.1:0-9812 GCA_035326385.1 Niabella sp. | reverse complement strand
GACATTTGGTGGCGCCGCCGCTGCAGATGCCACAAATGGAAGTAATAGTAGCGAAACGGCGAGACAAAACTATTTCACAAAACTGGCGTACAATTACAGAACAAAATACCTTGCGGAATTTCAATTGGGTTATAACGGATCAACAACTTTTCCAAGACAAAACAGGTTTGGCTTTTTTCCTGGCATTTTGCTTGGATGGCGTGTTTCCGAAGAGCCATGGTTTAAAAATGATTTCATTACTAACTTAAAGCTTCGCGGCTCTTATGGGAAATTAGGAAATGATAGAGTAAACCTTTTCCAGTTTTACGATAACTTTAGTTTAAATACCACGGGTTTTGTGGCCGGGCAGGCGAACGCTACTATAATTAACTATAGCAAAGTGGCTAATCCTGCTATTACCTGGGAAGTTGCAAAGAAAACAGACTTTGGTATTGAAGCTACACTGCTTAAACGACTAAGCTTTGAAGTTGATTATTTTCTTGAACATCGCTCAAACATTCTTGGAACAAGGCTTAATACTTTGCCGCAGGTAAGCGGTATTAGCGGCACTTTAATTCCCAGTGAAAATTTATATCAGACAAAGAACGCCGGCATAGAAGTGCAGGCTAACTACACCCAAAACATAGGACTGCTCCGGCTATCTGTTGGCGGCAACTTCACCTATGCTAAAAATGAGATCGTTTTTGCTGATGAGTCTTCAATCATACCGGCATACCAGTTTCAGAAGGGGAAACCCATATCAGCAATGTCAGACAATTATTTGATGTATGAGGCGATCGGTATTTTCAGGGATTCTGCCGACCTGGCTTCTAATCCTCACTATGCTGATCAGAAAATAGGGGATATTAAATTTAAAGACGTTAATGGAGATGGTATCCTTGATTCCAGGGATCGGGTAAGGCAAACAAATACAGAAATCCCGCAAATTCAATACGGATTTAACCTGGGCGCAAAATGGAAAAATATTGAACTGACGGTTTTATTTCAGGGAGCGGCAAAAGTTAGAAATTATATGCCGGAAGATGCCGGAGATGGGGGCAATTATACTAAAAACTGGTCTGACAATCGTTGGAGCCCCTCCAATCCCGATGGAACATTTCCAAGAGCTGATACTCGTTCAGATAATTCCCCATCGGGAGGAATACGCTATCGAAATACATTTTGGTTTTTTAACTCCAGTTATCTGAGATTAAAAAATGTTGAGCTGGGATATAATCTTCCTTCAATATGGACAAGAAAAGTAGGCCTGTCTGCAACACGGATTTATGTTAGTGGGTTTAACCTCCTCACATTTACAAAATTAAAGGACTACGATCCCGAAGGGCTTGAGGTTGATGTAGCGTCAACCGCGTTTTTCCCTCAGAATAAGGTTTATAATATAGGAATTAACATCAGCTTTTAAAAAGTACAGTATGAAAAATATTAAATCATCAATAATTTTATTTACACTGGTTGCCACTTTATCCGGAATATCTTCATGCAAAAGAGATATTTTAGATGTAATGCCAACCGATATTTTAACATCGGAGGCTATTTTCCAGGACTCTGTTCTTACGGAAGCGTATGTTCTGGGAAGGTATGTTCGTGCCGGAGGCCCATTCACATTTGGAAGACCTCTCAGCCAGGTGTGGCTTGGTTCTATTACAGATGAATCAATCGCTACCTATGACAATGGCTCTTTTTCACTTGTTAAAGGGATTATATCCCCGGAGAATTCCTCTTTTATGGCCAATCTTTGGGGTGAGAATTACCGGGGAATCCGGGAATGTAATATTGCCCTTCAAAATCTCGACAAAGCGCCAATGAGTGATGCACGTAAAGAGTGGTTTAAAGCAGAAATCCGCTTTATCAGGGCATATCGTTATCATGATCTTATCGTTAACTATGGCGGTGTACCAATTATGGGCGACCGTGTTTACATGCTTAGTGATACTGACTTAGATAGTTTATACGACCGCAAGCCGGTTCAGGAATGTATCAGTTATACGGTTAATGAGCTAAATACAGCTGCGGTTGGATTGGAAAAATCTTCTAAAGTTTTTAATATCGCCTGGGGAAGAGCAACTAAAGAAGCGGCAATGACACTAAAATCCAGGTTGTTGTTATATGCGGCGAGTCCATTATACAATGAGGGGAAAAATGGAACAGCTACTCAATGGGCTGCAGCCGCAGCTGCAGCAAAAGAAGTTATGGATCTTAAAAAGTTTTCGCTCTACACAGGTGGGTTTGCAAAATTATTTCTAACCGAAAAAACACCTGAAGCAATTTATGAACGGACCTTCACAACAACATCCACACACATTTCAATGGAACGCCAGAATGGGCCCAATGGTTTTGGAGGTTGGGCCGGAAATACACCAACACAACTACTGGTTGACGAGTTTGAACTGATAGGACCTTCAGATGGTGTTTTGCCGGTGCTGGGCTATTCTGATGCTGAGCACATGAAGCCTATTATTAATCCGGATGCTGTTGCATTAGGATATAATGATAAAACAAATCTTTATGCGCGCAGAGACCCCCGCTTTGGTGAAATGATACTGTATAATGGAATCGTACACAGGGGGCGGCCAATTGAAACATTTTTACCTGGAGGTTTAGATAGCAAAGATGGAAATGAACCCTGGAATACCTCTAAAACCGGATACTATCCCAATAAGTTCCTTGATCCGGCAAAGCCTGTAACCAGCCCTCCTTCCACAGCAGGAACACAACCCTGGAAGTATATGCGTTATGCAGAGGTGCTTCTCAATTATGCAGAAGCGCAAAATGAGGCTGTAGGGCCCGATGCCACTGTTTATTCTGCAATCAACCAGGTACGTGCAAGAGCCGGGATGCCTGATATACCTGCCGGCCTGTCCCAATCTGAAATGCGGATCCGCATACGCCACGAGCGTCGTATAGAATTATTATGGGAAGAACACAGGTTTTATGATGTCAGGCGCTGGATGATTGCTCCACAAACAGAATCGCTCCCTGTACAGGGAATATTACCAACTAAAAGCGGAGGCGTAGTAACGTATGAAAGAATAAAAGTTTTTGATCGCCTTTGGAAAGACGATTACTATTGGATGCCTATTCCGCTTGCAGACATACAGGCTTCCAATGGAAAATTGAAGCAAAACCCCGGCTACTAATGATTTGATCAAATTTAAACCCCGGTTATGGTAATGAAAAGAGCGAGACGATATTTCCTGCTGCTTTTATTTCTGACAATTAAAAGCTTCATGGTTCAGGCCCAGGAGAGTTCCTTTTGGAATCTTATACCAGATGGCAGTATTATATGGAATGTAAAAAAAGGGATGGCGCATAACGATCATATTGAAATGTCAGGGATGAAAATGTCGGCTGTAATTACCTATGGAACGGACGAAGCAAATAATCTTATATTATCCAAAAGGATTTTCTTTCCTATGCTTCGTACCATTCCCAACGACACAAGGGGCAGCCTGTCTTATACTTTTGATGAAAGTACATTGCCGGTAATGAATGTAGATGGGGCGCGACTGAAAGAACAGCCTATAGCGTTTCGTCACAATGGCTTAATGCAGGTAATAACACACTCCGCTCAAGGCATAAAATTGGTCAGAACCATCAGCCCTTCTGTGGATAAGCCTGCTCTTGTAGAGATTTATACCATATCAAATACATCCAAAAAAGCTGTTACAATAGAAGTGCCCTCCCTGGATTCGAGTGTTATTACCAATCCCGTAAAGGGAGTTTATGGAGCTTATATTATTAACAGGAAAACAGAGTATGCTCCAACAGGAATATTGAGAGCAGGAGAAACGGTCCAGTTCTCTGTGATTTATTCTGCAAGAAAAGAACGCGACCCGGAATTTTATGTTTCAGCAAATTACGAACTCGACAAAAGAAAAGCATTTTTAAAGGAGATAAACGAGAGCCTGGTTCTTAAAACACCTGATGATCCGTTGAACGCCTTATTCAACTTCGCAAAAATCAGGACTACTGAAAGTGTTTTTGATACAAAGGGAGGACTTATGCATGGGCCGGGAGGCTCCAATTATTATGCAGCGCTTTGGGCAAATGACCAGGGAGAGTTCACCAGTCCGTTTTTCCCATTTTTGGGAAATGCGGCGGGCAACGAGTCTGCATTGAATTGCTACCGTAGTTTTGCAGCCTATATTAATCCTGAATATAAGCGGATACCCAGCTCTATTATTGCGGAAGGAGATGACACCTGGAATTGGGGTGAGACCAAGTATGGAGACAGGGGTGATGCAGCAATGTTGCTTTATGGAGCCAGCCGGTTTGCACTGGCGCTTGCTGATACAATAAAGGCAAAAAGGTTATGGCCGCTTATAAGCTGGTGCGCAACATATACCCTTCGCAGAAAAAATGATAGGGGTGTGATTGTATCGGAAACAGATGGCGAAGAAGGTCGGTTCCCAACAGGAAATGCAAATCTGTACGTTAACGCTCTTACTTATGGAGGATTGGTCACTACGGCAAGATTAGCCAGTGTATTGGGGTATGAGAAAGAGAAACTACAATATCTAAAAGAGGCCCAATTGCTCAGAAATAATCTGGATAAGTTTTTTTCGGCTAAAATTTTAGGTTATAATATCTATAAGTATTATGAAGAAGCCCAGGCATTATCCGGTTGGATGGGTCTGCCATTAGCTATGGGCCTTACTGATAAGGCAAACGAAATACAAAAGGCCCTGTTCTCCAGCTATATGTGGAGAAATGATATTATTTTGTCTGTATCGGACAACACAACAAAATATTTTGAACGCCCCATGCTGAATTCTTTCCGTGGGCTTTTTTTCTGTGGATGGCAAATTGATACTACTTTAAAATATTTTAGAGCATACAGCCGGTTGCGATTATTAGGGCCTCATGTGCCGTATATAGTTGAGGCTTATCCGGAAGGAAATGGAAGACAACTGGCAGGAGATAATGCACTTTATTGCCGTATTATAACCGAAGGGTTGTTTGGGATAGAGCCAGTTAGTTTTAATCAGTTTACAATTGCACCTCGATTGCCTCAAAGCTGGAATGAAATGTCATTAAACCATATACGGGCCTTCAATGGAGATTTCAATATTTTAGCTAAAAGAGAAAAGGGAAAACTCAGGGTTACGGTTACTAATCACGGTAGCTTAGTAAAACAGTTGCTATGGAATGGCGATGAACCTATCAGCATAGTATTATAACAGGGCCAATTTAATATCATAAATAAACGAATACAATTTGCGATGCGAATAAGAGTATTTACAACAATTTTGTTGCTGTTCTCAGTACTTTCAGCCAGTGCTCAGCAGTTTAACTTATATTCTCCCAATGGAAGCCTTACCAGTACCATAAACGTCGGCTCTCAACTCACCTACGATCTTAAAAACAAAGACCAGATCCTGATGAACACATCGCCGTTGTCTATGACACTGGAGAACGGTGAAATATGGGGAGCGAATTCAAAGCTGAGTAAAAAAGAAATATGCAGCATAAATGACTTTATACGATCCCCTCTATACAAGAAAGAAAGAGTTTTAAATAAGTATAACGAACTAAGGCTTTCATTTAAGGGGGAATGGGGCATTGTTTTCAGAATGTATGATGATGGGTTCGCTTATCGTTTTTTTAGCAATAAAAAAGGAGCGTATAATATTAAAGAGGAGCAGGTACAGCTTTGTTTTCCAGAAGATTTCGATGCTTTTGCCGCCTACACCAATACCAGAAAACAGGATTGGAATGAGCAGTTTCACAGCTCTTTTGAAAATACATATACAAAGACAAAGATTTCAAAACTGGACAAAGAAAGGTTAATTATTTTGCCGGCGTTGTTCGAGGCGCCAAACAACATAAAAATATGTTTTACAGAGGTAGATTTGTTTAATTACCCAGGATTATATCTTAATACAACCGGTGCTGGCTGTATTAAAGGGGTGCTGGCAGCCTATCCAAAATCTGAAGAACAGGGTGGACATAACATGCTTCAAATGAAGGTTACAGCGCGTGAAGCATTTTTAGCTAAAATTTTGGGTAAACAGCAGTTCCCTTGGCGTACATTTATTGTAAGCACATCTGACGAGCAATTGTTAAACAATGACATGAGCTATAAACTTGCAATTCCATCCAAGATTGATGATCTTTCTTTCATACAGCCTGGCAAAGTAGCTTGGGACTGGTGGAATGACTGGAATATAAAAAATGTAGATTTCGAAGCAGGTATTAATAACAGAACATACGAGTATTATATAGATTTTGCGTCAAAAAATGGCATTCAATACGTGATTTTAGATGAAGGTTGGGCAGTAAATAAAAAGAGTGATTTGATGCAGGTAATCCCTGAAATAGATATAAAGCATTTGGTCGATTACGGTCGACTGAAAAACGTAGGTATTATACTATGGGCTGGCTATTATGCCTTTGAAAAGGATATGGAAAATGTTTGCCGTGTTTATTCAGAAATGGGGATAAAGGGATTTAAGGTAGATTTTATGGATAGAGATGACCAAAAAATGGTACAGTTCGTTGAGCGTGCATCTGCCACTGCGGCAAAGTATAAACTAATGCTTGATCTTCATGGCATGTATAAGCCAGCCGGTATAAACCGCACATATCCAAATGTGGTAAACGTTGAGGGCGTATACGGCTTGGAACAAATGAAATGGGCTAAAGACTCTGTTGACATGGTTACTAATGATCTTACTATTCCGTTTATCAGGATGGTTGCAGGACCACTGGATTATACTCCCGGAGCCATGAGAAATGCACCGGAGGGTAGTTATACCCCTTTATGGAGCCAGCCAATGAGCCAAGGAACTCGTTGCCGGCAACTGGCTTTATTTGTTGTTTTTGAGTCTCCTTTAGAGATGCTTTGCGATAGCCCTTCAGAGTACCTAAAGGAACAGGAGTGTACTGATTTTATCACTGCCATCCCAACCGTTTGGGATGAAACAATAGCATTGGAAGGTAATATACAGAAGTCTCTTACAATTGCCAGAAGAAAAGGGCCAATCTGGTATATAGCGGGTCTGACTAACTGGAGTAAAAGAGAGATGATGGTAGATTTAGCGTTTTTGCAAGAAGGAAATCAATACAAAGCAATTATTTTTAAAGATGGGATTAATGCACATAGAAACGGCACCGATTATATCAGGGAGGAAAAAATAGTAACAAAAGGCGATAGTTTAAATATAACAGCCATGCCCGGCGGTGGTTATGTTGTAAGAATAGAAAAATTATAACGATGAATAAGATTGTTCTGCTCTTACAAAAGCTCCTTTAATCGATCCTATTTCAATGCTATGCTATAAATTCTTCGATAACTAAACCCATATTTTTTGTAGACAAGACATGCATAGGGACTATTACTTTTGAATTATTGACCTGTTATAGGGTCTTCCTGAAAAAGTGTAATGTAGTCAGGGCCTGTGTCTATAAGAAAAAAAATAATAAATAAGCTCCACTCTGGAGAAGCATTATCATTTTGTTTTGTCTATGTTGGAGTTACCTCTTTTCGATTATCCGGTTTCGGTTAAATGAGCGCTTTTTTGATTGAAATTAATATACCAACAGAAAAAGCCCTTGTAAATAAAATTTACAGGGATTAAGAGGATTTGATTTTCGTAAGTAGTCGTCCTGTCGGGACAATTTTCGAACCATTTTTTAGAAGATTTGAAAAGATTGGTGTTTCCTGATTTCGATAATATTCATTGAAAATCAGATTATTGGCGGCGAACTGTTGTTAATTTACTTATTTAAGGAATAAGATATTTTAACAATGGTTCGAACTTTTTATCATATTCCAAATCTGTAAAAATTATCAGGTAGAGCTTTTTCTTTGAAGCGTAGCTGATTTGCCCAATATAGTTAGTCAAAATCTCCTTGTTCGTATGGGAAAAAGGTATGAAGATATTGTTGAGTTTTGAATATTTTCAGAATTTTGAAGATAAGTATTTGGTATGCTTTAGAAGTATAGGGCAATGGCTATTGACCAGCCTTTAGATCTTTTTAGTCTCATTTTGGAAGATTGGAATGTCAATGCATACAAAACAGTATATCTAAAGAACAGAAATCTTGGTTTTTCCTTGAGTTCCATGTCGAGATAATTCTCGAACCATTTTTTGAAGAATTTAAAAAGATTAGTGTTTGACAATGCTTTATAAGATGCTGAAAAATTAAATAATTATATTAAATTATTGGATTGTGAATACTATTAGGATTTGATCATACTTAAATTGGCTCGAACTTATGAATCGAATTGAGATCTTTTAGAGAAGAAACAAATATTACTAGAAATGAAGTGTAGGAAAAATTTTTTCAATATCATTTGATTCTTCTATTATCCACTGATTATTTTGAATTAACTCTTTTACAAGGCTTAGCTGTTTAGGTGTTAATAGAAAATCTATATTCTTATCTTTAATATTTTTCCATTTGCTATTATGCTCTGTTTCTTCGATGCTTTTTGGAGACCCGTTAGGTGTAAGTAACTGAATCTCCGGTATTTTTTGTTTTACCAACGGATAGATAATGAACAACCCGTCAAAATCCCAATCGCATGAATAATAAATAGGCAATCCTCTTGGATCAGAAAAGTCCAGCTTATTCACATTTTTACCTCCAGCAAACCATAATTCTATATTATTAGCCCTAGCCAATGTAGGACGCTTCAAAAAGTCAATATTTTCACAAAGCACAATGCACTTAGGATTGTTGCATTCAAGCACATATTTGTATTGTAAATCTTTATCGTCCGCTAGTTCCTCAATCTGCAAAAGTGTTTTTACAGCATAGATTAAAGCCTCCTTCCCCAACAGATACTTTTCATTTTTGAAAAACATAAGGGATACAATTCTAACAGTTGCTTCCTTTTTGATTATTTGCCCCCTGAGTGGCAATAAGTTGCCCGTCTCCATGTCTTCTTTAATACCCATCAATACTTTAATATCGGATTCCTCAAAACGAAGCTGAGGTTTTAATAGTCCATTGCTCGACAAAAGGGTCTCATAAAGATTATATTTTTCCAAATACTCTTTTTCATATATCTCAGTAAACCCATCTAAAGCAAATAGTTTATTATGTGACCTATCAATTATCCTGAGAGAATTGATAAGATAGTTTATTTCACCACTTTTTGCCAGGGTGTCGTTCAACTTTACCTCACCTGTTATATAGAGATTATTTAACGCCCTCAACTCAATCCAATTCATTTGCAATTTTGTTTATATAGATGTTCAGATCTTCATTGCTATCCTCTGTTTTAAAATAGGAGGCTGAAGGACAATAATTGATATTATCATCCTCTTTTCCCTTGATCAAATGATGAGCATACCACTCATCAGACAATCCGATGTTGAACGTATGCGGAGCCATTGTTATAATCTGATATTGAAATTCCTCTGCAATGGCAGGGAAAGTATTAAAATTCGTATTATCGAGACTTCCCAATTCTTCCAAAATAATAAATCTTAAACCATTACGCTTTTCTTTTTGTACAGCAGAAAGTCTTGCGATACCCAGTAGCGCAATAGCGGAATATGTTTCTCCGGTACTGCCTGGAACCTCTGTTCCGAACCGGTCCGTGAGCTTAGCCGATAGCTCGAAGTATGTTTTTGGATTTAGCAATTTATCGATCGGAACTTTGTCTTTGATCTTTGCTTGTTTCCTGAAGAAATCTTCAATAAAGTCAACTATGGATTGTCCAAAGTGTAATTCTCCTTTTGTTGCAGTATTCCGAACCTCATAGGCCATCTGTTTGATATAATCGATCTTTATTTCTTTGTTGCCATCAAATTCGAGTTTGAAATAAAACTTCCCGCTAATTTTTCGGTCAACAAAAA
>DAOLFI010000059.1:0-9847 GCA_035326385.1 Niabella sp. | reverse complement strand
CAAGGGCATTGGCCGCTGTGTTGCGCGATGGCATACTGCGTATTTACAATGCTGCCAAAAGCCAGGAAAACAAGGGCGATAAAATGAATATGCTTTACAGTTACCTCACAAGTTCGGAGTTTGCAGAACAATGGAAAGCCATACGAGAAGGGTTTTTAAGCATGAAAATGAGCATACAAAAAGAAAGAGATGCAATGGAACGACTTTGGAAAGCCAGGGAAAAGCAACTGGAAAAAGTGTTGCTGAATGCTACCCATATCCGCGGCTCTATAGATGGTATCAGCGGCCTGGAAAATGTAGATCTGAATTTATTAGATTATAACTATGAAGAGTAAGAGCCGCTAAAAAGCCCTGGTATATACATAGCTCAGACACAGGCCGTCAAACGGCCTGAGCTGCACATTGATCAGCGTGCTTCTTTTTGCAAAAAAGCAGTGAAATACCCGTTTACCGGCATCGTAAGATTTTAGCTGGATATGCTTCCTGAAATCTACCTCACCATCCCCATGCCATTTAAACACTGCTTCTTTAGCGCTCCATACCAGGGTAAGATCCTCACTGGTAGCCGGGCGGATAGCTTCCTCCTCTTCGGCACTAATAAACTTGTGCCTGATACGGCCCACTTTGTCCGTTGGTATCTCTATATCTATTCCTACCCTGTGGTCACGGCTTACAATAGCAGCTGCATAATCGCCACAATGGGATATAGAAAAGTGATAAGCTTCACCGGGCAAAAAGGGCTTCCTGGTATCAGCAATCTGCACCTGGTGTGAAGGAAAATCTGCAAATAAATATCTCAGCAAAAACCTTCCTGCCAGGTGTTGCAGCCGCTTATGCGGATGCGTAACCTCCCGGTGCAGCGGTACCAGCACTTTAAAAAAAGCCTCCTCTTCTTCTATCTTCCAGATACCCAGCCGCGTGGTTTCATTAATATCTTGTTGATAAAAAACAGGCATAGTGATGCTAATAATTTTATATTGCGCAAAGTAATTGAATTTAGTTAATGGTGAGCAGGAAATAGTAAGGGGGAAGTAGTGAATAGGGTAATCTATTGTCTAAAGTCTATCATCTACATTCTATTGTATAAGTACTAACGTCTAAAGTATAAAAAATGATCCTGTCTGATATACGGATACAGCAAGAGATGGAAAAAGGAACTATTGTAATTCAGCCTTACAACAGGGACTGCCTGGGCAGTAACAGCTATGACGTGCATCTGGGCAAATGGCTGGCTACCTACCGCGGGCACATACTTGATGCTAAAAAGCATAACGAAATAGAATATTTTGAAATACCTGAAGAAGGGTTCGTACTATCCCCTCATGTATTTTACCTGGGCGTAACTGCCGAATACACAGAAACACATGCCCATGTGCCTTTTCTTGAAGGCAAATCATCAACCGGCCGGCTGGGAATAGATATACATGCTACCGCAGGCAAAGGCGATGTGGGCTTTTGCGGGCACTGGACACTTGAAATATCAGTTAAGCAACCCGTGAAAGTGTATAAGGGTATGCCGGTAGGGCAGCTTATTTATTTCCCCGTAGAGGGCGATATAGAAATAAAATACAACGAGAAGAAAAATGCTAAATACAGCAGCCAGCCGGATAAACCGGTAGAGAGCATGATGTGGAAGAATAAGTTTTAATCAGCTAAAGGCAACTCTACGGTAAACACAGAACCTTTGCCTACAACGCTTTCCACCTTAACGGTGCCGCCATGAGAGTCGGCTACAGACTTAACGTAATTCAGGCCCAGTCCAAAGCCTTTTACATTGTGAAGGTTACCGGTATGCGCGCGGTAAAATTTTTCAAAAATGCGTTTCTGTGTCTCCCGGCCCATACCTATACCATTATCCTCAAACCTGATAATAATATTTTTACCCGTATTAGAAGTTGTGATCTTCAGCTGGATAGGCACATTATCCTTTGAATACTTCACGGCGTTATCTATGAGGTTGTTTACAAGATTGGTAAAATGCACTTCATCGCCTTTTATCACATCCCTGGCTGCCGCAAGGTTCATTTCTGCATCACCATTCTTTTCATGAAGCTGCAGCTGGAAATTATCTATTACGTTTTCTATGACATCATGCACATGCAGCGGCTTCAGGTCTATATCAGCCTCCTGCTTTTCAAACTGCGAAGCTTTAAGTATTGTTTCCACCTGCTTATTCATACGCTGGTTTTCTTCCTTAATGATACCGCTGAAATAATTCAGCTTTTCCCTGTCGTTCATTACCTTTTCATTTTTCAAGGCATCAACTGCAAGGGATATGGTAGCAATGGGCGTTTTAAACTCGTGCGTCATATTATTGATAAAATCGTTCTTTATATCACCCAGCTTTTTCTGCCTGAGCATAGTGTACACGGTAAGATAAAATGCAGAAACAATAACCAGTGTAAATAATACAGCCAGTAAAATGCTTCCTATCAAAGAACGCTTCACAAACGACTTCCAGTTAATAACCGTTAAATAAAGCGCTTCATCCCTGGTTATATTTTCAGAAACAGAACCGCTTTTAGACTGTATGATACTTACCGGGGGCGTATAATACCTTAAAGTATCGCTGCTTACTTCATAAAAGTTGGGAGACTGTTTTTCTATATTGATATTTCCCGACAGCATAGAGCCTGTTATAAAAGCGTACTCATATTTCATATCATGCAGCTTTGCCCTGTCAAAAGCCCTGCGTATGATCTTATCTATCTCATCACTGCTCAGCCTGGAGCTGATAGTTATGGACTTAAACGGATCGTAAAAATTACGCTGTGAGAACAGGCTGCTGTAATCATGGCTGGCTTCGTTAATATACTGATCTCTCAGATTTCCAAATTCATTACTGAGGGCCTGATATACGCTGTTAATTTCCTGCTTTACCTGGTCTTCACGCAATGCAATAAGGTTCTTTAACCACGAAACCTGCATTACGATAATGCCGATCAGCGATAGCGTTATTAAAATAGTTATGGAGGAGAACAGTTTTTTCACAAAAGCAAATATAGTCATAGCAGCAACGCCACAAATGATTAGTTACAAAGCATTTTATATTTAACTTTTCCAAAAGAAAAATTTTTTACACCGGGAGAGATCATCAGTAAAAACCCTCGGTTGCCGGTATTATCACCCGAAATTATACTGAAGTCTTATTGAACGAGCATTTGAAATGTACCCGTTTGCACAACCCACAGAAAAAGTTTCAAAAAAAATTTACTATATTGGCTTTATGATAGATCCTGCACCTGGAACATTACTGATAGCCAATCCCCATCTGGATGATCCCAATTTTTTACGATCGGTTATTTTGCTGTGTGAGCATAACGAAGAAGGCAGTTTTGGCTTTGTGCTTAATAAGCAACTGGATTACTCGGTAGATGAGTTAGTACCGGAACTGGGAGATTTTCAGCTGCCCGTTTTTGAGGGAGGACCGGTAGAGCTTAACACTTTACATTTTGTGCATCAATATCCGCAGCATATACCTGGAGGTAAGGAAATAACAGATGGCGTTTACTGGGGTGGCGATTTTGATAAACTTATAGAGCTGATCAACTCAAGAACAGCCGATCCGGCTAAAATAAGGTTCTTCCTTGGTTATAGCGGGTGGAGCGAGGGACAGCTGCAGGCGGAAATGGAAGAAAAAACATGGATCATTGCCGGCGCCAGCATTAAATTTATTTTCTCAGACCAGGAAAAAGAATTGTGGAAAGATGTATTGAAAGAGCTGGGAGGCGAATACAGGCTGATCCTTAATGCACCTCTTGACCCCAGAATGAATTAATTTTACAGGTTTAATATATCAAAAACATGAGAAGACTCTTATTTGCATGTGTGTTAAGCAGCAGCTTTTTTCTGTCGGGTTGTGATACGCTTAAAAATGTTGCCGGCACTCTTTCTGCCTTTGAAATAGCCCAGGGGCTTAAAGAAGCGCTTACCCAGGGATTGTTCAGCGGCTTTGACGCTTTTGCTAACCCAAGCCAGGGTAACGCTTTGGTTCGCTTTGCTTTTCCCGGTGAAGCCGCAAAGATCGAAAAGACATTAAGAGACCTGGGCCTTACGCAGGTAGTGAACAATGTTACCGCTAAATACACTAATGCCATGTCCCTGGCTGTGCAGAAAGCGAAGCCCATCTTCTTAAATTCAGTGAAGAACATGAGCATTAATGATGCTGCGGGTATTTTATTAAGCGGAAATAATCATGCCGCTACCCAATATTTTAAGTCGGCCATGTCTCCGCAATTAATGTCGGCTTTTCGCCCTATTGTAGACAGCACCATACGCACAACAGGAGCAGGCAATGAATACAATACTATTGTAAAAGCTTACAATTCAATTCCTTTATTAACAAAAAAACTTGAACCTAACCTTAACGATTTCATTGCGGCAAGGGCTATTGATGCTATGTTTTTATATGTAGCCAATAAGGAAGAGGATATCAGGTCAAATGTATCTGCACGCACTACTCCTTTACTGCAAAGAGTGTTTGGTTATGCTGATTTGAATAAAAACAGCAGATCCCCGGCAAATTAACGCCGGCTATTTTTTGTTCTTTCAAAAAACTTATTTTAGCTTAGAAGCTATTATTAAACCCTAAAACCAATACCATGAACGAACCTACTACTCCTTACAACTACCAGGGAGAGTCCAACTTATTCAACGAAGCACCCCCTGTGATATATGCCGGCTTTTGGGAAAGATTTGCCGCTGTAATTATAGACGGTATCATACTCTGGATTATAGGCTATTTTATAGGTATGATAATGGGCACACCAAGCTCCGAGGAAATCCTTGCCATGAGCCAGAGTGAAGGTTTTTCAAGTACAATGAGAGCCACTTATTTCAGTGGGTCAAATATGGCATCGCTTGTAGTGCAATGGCTCTATTCAGCGTTGATGGTTTCAGGTCCCTGGCAGGCTACCTTAGGCAAAAGAGCTGTAGGCATTAAAGTAACCGGTATGAACGGAGAACGGATATCTTTCTTAAACGCTACCGGCCGTTTTCTTGCAACTTTCCTTTCCTTCATTATTGTACTAATAGGATATTTAATGATGCTGTGGGACGACAAAAAGCAAACCCTGCACGATAAGCTGGCGGGAACACTGGTAGTGAAAGGTAAGTGATAAGTTGGAAAGTTAGAAAGTCCGGGGTCAGAAAGTCAGAAGTCTGAGGTGAATGCCATATCCTAAAGAACGTGACCATTTTTTGTTTATTAATACACATAGTTTACGTTAAACCCTCTCTTACGCAGTCCTCCCGGACTGTGTGTTGGTGTTACTTATCTCTGACTTAGTTCGTTTACAAAATGAAAATGGTTTTTTAAAATAACCGGCAACAGGTGTGCACAGGTCTGAGACCCTTAAGTATTCGAAACCTTAGAAAAATCTCGAAGAGATGTTATTATTATAGAAACATCGTTTGGATTTTGGATGAAAACCCCGAAGGGGTGACACAGGATATTATGCCACCCCTTCGGGATTCTAATCGGTATATATGCTTTTTTTTATAATAATATTAGCCTTTCAGGCTTGATTAAAAATATTTTCAGGTTTCGACCAGTAGTTAGTCGCAGACCATGCGGAACGAGGGGAAACGGCAGACTATCGGCTTTAAAGCTATTAGCACAGGCAGAAAGCAGATGGCATTCGGCTTAAAGCATATTCGCTTTCGGTCTTCTGCATTCATTGAGCATGGATTGTTGAGCATTGAATATTGAGTGTTCAGATTTTCTATACAACAAGCGTGAAATATTCAATAATCGATTTTCAATAAATCAATATTCAATGTTTATGTTACTTGTAACCTGAAACCAGGAACCGGCACCCTACTTCACCTGGAAATAATTATGCTTAATAGCATACAGCACCAGCCCTACTCTTGATCTTTGTTCCAGCTTTTCAAAAAGGCTATCGCGATAACCATCCACGGTACGTACACTTACAAACATCTTATCAGCGATTTCTTTATAGGTAAGATCACTGCAGCAAAGATTTAAAAACTCTTTTTCCCTGGAAGATAGTTTGGTGGGGCTGGTAATATCTGTGGGTTTATTCATAGCGAACAGCAGTTTTCCAGTTACAAGTTTTGACAAATGGTAACCATGATTCACTACATCGCGTATGGCACGGCAAAGCTCCGGCGGGTCAGCATCTTTAAGTATATAACCTTTGGCGCCGCAACGCAGCATTTTAATCACCATATCCTCGTCATCGTTCATACTTAGTACCAGTACGCCTGTTAAGGGTAAATGCGCTTCAATCCATACCGCGGTTTCATAGCCATCCATTTCGGGCATGTGCACATCAAGCAGTACAATATCCGGCTGCAGCTTCCTTTTTTCAATGGCCTCTGCAAATTGTATTCCGTTATCGGCTTCAAGCATTACAGAAAAACCATCCTCTTCATTTAAAATATTGGCAAGTCCTTTGCGCAGCATGGTATGGTCATCCACAATAGCGATAGAGACAGGTTTTGTGTGAAGCATAGTTTCAGTGATCAGCTGGTTTTTTCAATAAAATTTTTATGGAAGTACCTTGTCCGGGAGTGCTTTCAATAAAAAGATCAGCGCCAATGGTATGCGCCCTGTTCTTCATATTCATCAGCCCGATACCAGGAGTACTTTCACCAGCTAATTTAAAACCTTTTCCGTTATCCTGTATAAGAATTTTAAGATGATCTGCTTCATCATCCAGAGAAATGTTAACAATAGTGGCAGCAGCGTGTTTAATAATATTGTTGAGCGCTTCCTGTACTATACGAAAAAGAATGATCTCTTTTTGATCATCCAGGGAAAAATGATCCCGCGAAAATGAGAGGTTTATACTCAGCAGTCCAAGTTTACTGATACGTTCCGCTTCATTTTTGATGGCCTCAGCAATACCAATACTGCTCACTTTTTCACCCAGCAGGGTTTTGGAGATGCTCCTTATCTGGTAAATAGAATTGCTGACCAGATCCCTTGCACTTTCAATCTTTTCTTTATCCTGTGTATTATGAATTTCTTTTAAAGTGCCAAGGTTTAATTTTGCCAAAGAAAGCTGCTGGCCCACATTATCGTGCAGTTCCCGGCTAATATTGTTAAAAGCCTGCTCCTGGATCTCTATTTTGGATTGAAGAAGCGCTTTTTCGAAAGTGGCATAACGAATAGTGATGACATAGGAAAGAAGCACTATTTCTACTATAATTCCGATCTGTAAAGCGAATTCAATAGGTAGCAAATCCATCCCCCAATTGATTTCAATTAAAGCAAGGTTAATAATTCCTGACGCCTTAATTAAACTGGCAATTAAATAAATTATTGCAATTATTGATTTTTTGGCACTAAAAAAAATAACACTACTGATTAAAAATAACATTGAAGCAATAACTGTGAGCAAAAAAATCAGTAGGTAAATATGATTGATCAAATACCCCGCATATCTTAAATCTATTATAAAAGGGAATACAATGATACAAATAAATGTGATTTTTAAAAAGGCACTAAGGTTTATAAACATACTCCTGGGCTTACCAGAAAGCAACAAGGTATCAGCTATTTTTAAATTCAGGATCAGATTTAAACAGGCAAAAAAAGGTGCTGAAAACATTTGAAACCAGGGAGATCTGCTCCACAAATATTCATAGCCCAATCCAAAATATGCAAAAAACCATAAAATGCCAGTACCCACATAAAACCCATAATACAAATAAAATAAATGTCTTGAACTAAAAAAAAGGAATAAACTGAATAAAGTCACAAATGTCAGAATACCATAAGTCAATCCATCAAATAAATAAACAGCTTGTTGAACCTTAATAAACTGCCTTTCCGGGTATACTATAAGTGGGATTCTTGTAGTACTACCAATTTGATTAATAAAAAGGTAATAATCAGTACTATCATCGGTATTTAATATTGTTCTAAAACAAAAATTTTTATTTAAGTTTTCTCTACTTTTAAATTGGTAAAAATCACCATTCATATAACGCTGAATATATCCTCTTTTACCAAATTCAAATAGTTGCAATTGATTAATTCTTGAGTTGGAAACTTCAATAATATGGGATCCAGCAGTCAGTCCTTTTAATTTAAAATGGATCCATAAATATTGAGAAGAAATTCCCAGATTAATACTTTTGTTCTTTCCTGACGAAAAATCCCCTTTTTTATGTCGCTCTCGTATTTCCTGAATACTTTGCTGACTATCTTTTACCAATAAATATTCAAAAGGTAGGCTTACAGTCCTATTCTCTTCTTTTGCACCAACCTGATTAATGGTTTGTTCAAAAACTGCTTTTGGAAAAAGCACAGAAAACAAACTTAAAAGCAGAAAAAAAAAGTATTGGGTTCTCATTAGATAGAAGTAATTTTGGTAAATAACTGCTGAAACAATGCCTACTTCATTATACAAATTTATATTTATTTTATTATTCTCTTCTTTAATCCCTCCTTTTGTTCTTTACTTATTGGGAACTAAACTTTTTCAATTACCGTGCTATATCTCCTTTATAATCAGCCTTACTACCATTTTATCAATACTTTACTCACTATTAAAAAATTTTAAACGTGATAGTGTCGTAGGTATATTATCACAACTCAGGTACAACCCGGCTTTTCCGGTTTACTTTTATTATGATGGACCTACACCCAAAAAGTACAAATTCAAAGTAAGCCAAAACGATATTTTACCCAAATTAAAAAAGGGTGATATTTTACTACGCAGAATGGAAAATTATATTGACGGCCTTATTCTGCAACAAAACACATACTTTACCCACGCAGCAATTTAGGCCGAAACCCCCGCCAATCCTGTAGTATATGAAGCGGTAGGAAGTGGTATAAAAGCAACACGCCTGAAAGATTTTATTAAATGTGATGATTTTACAATACTTAGACCAGATATCAAATTCATTGATGAATGGATGAACAAGCCCAAGCCTCCTATTACCTCCTTTTTTAAGGGGGGGGGCCATGAATTAAATATTCTTCAAGAAAAACCATGGCAGGATTTCTCCCTGTTGATTAATGAAATTGAAAATGCAGTTCTCGATAGTGCCTTTAATTCAACAGCCGGAAGAAAGAGTTTTGAAAAATATATAATATATTCCAATAAACTTAATGCTGGGAAATGTGACAAGTGCAATACTAATCAAGAAAAGCTTTATGAAGGAATAAAAGAAAGATACTATGATAATTATAAGTTGAAAGGCTTTCTGGCTAATTCCAATTATCAGGATATCGTCTGCAATCAAGCTAAATGCTTAAAGGGAGTTGAATATGACTTTCTTTTCAATTTTGTAAACTCTAACAAAATGAGTTGTGTTGAATTTGCTTGGTACTGTTATAGGGGGCTTTTCTTAATACATCAAATTACAAGAAAAAAGTACACTTTTTTTAATTGGTTCAAGTCATTAATTATTGTTCCGGATCAATTTATTGAATCACGTTTATTCAAACAGGTTTATCCTGCATGTCCTGGATCTGTAAAAATTCCTAAATTAAACTATTGGCACTTTCTAATAAAACATTTTTTGTGCATGGTTATGATACTTGATGCGGCAGTTTTAATATACTTTTTAAAGAGGTTATTATGCCCTGCTTAAGCACAGCCAGCTTATCAGGGTCAGCTATTTTATACAGTTTTTGCAGGGGTTCACGCATTGGTTCATTGGAAAGATTAAATGTTTGAAAATGCATAGGAATCAGCTTGCAAGCACCACTATCTATAAAAGCTTTATACGTTTCTTTTGGTGAAATATGATTCGCCTTCATAAACCACTCCGGAGCGTAAGCACCAATACCCATAATAGCAATATCAGGTTTAAAAACTGTTCCAATATCTTTAAAGTGACCAGCATAACCCGAATCACCGGC
>DAOLFI010000877.1:0-2023 GCA_035326385.1 Niabella sp. | reverse complement strand
TAATTATTTTGCAGGGCCTGAACCACAGACGAAGCACGCAGCGAACTCAGATCCCAGTTATTACGGATATTAGGCCGGTTGATGGGCACATCATCTGTATTACCTTCTATCAACACATCATAATCTTTATAATCAAGAATGATCTTGGCAATTTTGCTCAATGTCTCTCCTGCCCTGTCTGAAATTTCGTAGCTTCCGGACTTGTACAGCATATTATCAGACAAAGAAATATATACCACACCCTTCAGCACTTTAATATCAACATCTCTCAGCTCTTCCCTGCTTAAAGAACGGGTAAGGTTATTGGTCAGCACAATATTAAGCGAGTCACTTTTATTCTTCATATTCACCAGGTGCTGTATATATTTATTCGAAGCATTGATCTCATCCACAAGCTTTGAAATATTGACATTACCCTGGGTATTCTGGTTAATACTTTTATCCAGTGTGCTTTGCAGAGTGGCCAATGCCTTTTTGAGAGAAGCATTATTAGCTCTCTCTTGCTCTAACTGCTCTTCGAGGCTTTTTACCCTCGCCTGGCTGCTGGCCAGGTCTACCTGGGCTGTTTGATACCTGCTGTTCAGGTTATTATAATCAGCCTGCAGGGCCGTGAACTTTTTCGTACTTACACAACCGGTCAATATTAATCCGCTCATAATAGCTGCTACCGGGACTATAAAAATTCTCTTTTTCATCCAATAATATTTAGTTAAAGTATATTTAAATGCCTGAATTGCAGGCTTAATACGCATTTTATGGTGTAGGATGACAAATTAAATGCCTAAGTTGCAAACTCTTTCAACTAATTATCTGTTTTAAAAGCAATACCAGTGCTAAGATATAACTATATTGTTAATTATCAATATATTACAACCATATAAGTGAAATCAAAAAATAAAAAAATATTGATCGTAGGCCAGGGCATATCGGGTACCATGTTATCCTGGTTTTTAGAAAAAGCCGGCGTTGATCATATTGTTATTGATGATGAGACGAAGAATACACCATCAAAAACCGCGGCCGGGTTGATCAATCCTGTTACAGGCAGGCGCGTGGTTACCGTTTGGCTGGATGAGCAGATCTTGCCTTTTGCCGAAAAAACCTATAATGAAATGGGCAGCTTTCTTGATATACCAGCTATTTCCAAAACCAGTATTATAGATTTTTTTCCTAATCCTTTTATGAAGGAAAGCTTTTTAAAAAAGCTAAGCCAGCAGGCTCCTTATATTAGCCTGGTAGATAGCAATAATTACCTGTTCGAATACTTCAATTATGAGTTTGGCACGGGTATGATCAGCCCCTCTTATATAGTGCATTTACAAAAGCTGTTACCGGCATGGAAGAATTATCTTTTGTCCAAAGGCAGGTTGATGAATACCGGTTTCAATTTTTCAAAGCTGGAAGTCAATAATGATGGTATTATATATGATGGTACAGCAGCTGATATGATCTTGTTTTGTGATGGCGCTCACGGGTATACCAATCCCTATTTTTCGCTTCTGCCTTTTGCTCTGAATAAAGGTGAGGCTATCATTATTGAAGCGCCGGATCTTCCCTCTGATCTTATCTATAAAAAATCACTGACCCTGATCCCCTTTGGTGAACAAGGTACTTTTTGGGCAGGCAGTAATTATATCTGGGATTTTGATGATGATAAACCAACAGAGGAATTCAGAAGATCAGCAGAACAAACTTTAAAAAGCTGGCTCAAAGTTCCTTTTAAGATCGTGGATCATAAAGCAGCGGTCCGTCCTGCTACTGTAGAGCGCCGCCCGTTTGTAGGCTTTCATCCTGTTTATAAAAACGTTGGCATTTTAAATGGCATGGGTACCAAAGGGAGCTCGCTCGCCCCCTACTTTGCCAGCCAGCTTGCAGCGCATATTCTGTACCAGGCCCCTATTGAAAAAGACGCTGATATCAGCAGGCACAGTCGTATCCTGGAAAGAACGTCCCTATAATTTAGTCTTCCTTCATTTTCCCGATGCTATGCCGCTTATCCTTATGAGTTGTTTCTATCAATCCA
>DAOLFI010000876.1:0-2025 GCA_035326385.1 Niabella sp. | reverse complement strand
CCTCCTATGATGGAAGAACGTACACCTATGCGCGCACCCTTCAGAGGACGGCCATAAATATCTTTTACATATCCTCTTAACCTGTCCGGTTTCACCTCAAGGCTTTTAAAACCGGGTAGTTTGGGGCGTTGCCTTCCCATTACATCAACATAAAATCGCGTGCCGGGTACCGTGTACTCCCGCGTAGAAGCAGGAAGTTTATCAAAGGAGACCGGACTACGGATTTCATCGCCCCCCGTGCCCGGCGGATCATCCTCACCAGGAGATGAACCGCCTGATTTGGAACAGCCTGACACAAGGGCGCCAAACAGGCACAGTGCAAAAAACAAAAATTGTTTCTTCATTTTATTTTCGGATTTAAATTTTTATAAATATATTATTCATGATTACAGACATGGAACAGTAAGGAGCTACTTCTTTATGGCTTTTACTACCTTACTGTACTTAGAATCTCCATTCTCATCCACCTGTTTAATACGCACATAAAGAACGCTGTCCTCATCTCCTGCTGAAAGTTCGTTTTTGGTACAACCTGAAATACTTAGCCCCACGCCGGCCACGGCCAGTATTATCAACAGGTATTTTTTACGATGGCTGCTACCAAAACCGGCTACCCCCAGCAGTAATATACCTATGCAGGCCATCAGCGCCGTACCATTTATGCTTTCCCTGAAATCATAATTTAACGGCACTGATGAATTGCCCGCATGGGCTTTAGTTAGAACACGGCCTATTGTGGCAAAACTTTTACCGTCTGCCGAAGCTTCTATTTCAAAATGGCTGTTACCGGTTTCCGTAAGGGTGGTCCAGCTTACCTGCAGGCTGCCGTTTTTAAGCGTGGCGCTTATATTATCAAAAGTTACAGGCAATACCATATCATAACAGGAACTGCCGGGAGTGGCTATCGCATCCCAGGAGGTACCCCAGCTTTTGGCAATAAGCGCATTGCGGAAAGGCACAGCAGTATTGGCGTATATCGTATTTCTTTGAAATGCAAAGTTTACATTACTGGCTGTATTAGGATTATTTGCCCAGCCTTTTAAGGTAAGGCTATAGTTTTCGCAGCTGATGCCGCTGTTGCTAAACATAGCACTTGCATTGGTCAATGAACTCAGATTCCATGCGCCTAAGTGCCGGTTAAAGGAACCTGTTTCTGCAAACAAGGACTCCATATCGGTAACATTGCTTACATCCCAAAGGTCAATATTGAAGGGCGGAACAAATAAGGGTGAGTACCAAAACATCTGCTTCATGCTTGTAACGCCCGACAGGTTGGGAACATCGGTAGCAATGAGTTTAAAGTTGGGACAGTTTTGAAAAGCCACTTCCATGCTTGTCCAGGGTACAGCACCCCACTGCCTCACTTCTATAAGCTCACGCGCGTTTGCACCGTTTAATCCGCCGGCCATAAAAAAGCGCCTCAGGTTCTGCGGCTCCATGCTCAGCGTTACGGTATCGCCGGCAGCTATAGGTATGGGCATGTTTATCGGGTAATTCTCATTAGTATTATTAATTTTGAAAGTGCCGCCCGCGGGCGTAGAGGTAGATGTCCATCTACAAACCACATCACCTTCCGTTATCCCGTTAATGGTTATAGACTGGCTATTTCTATCAAAAGCCCAACGGGTAATAAAATTCTGGGCGCCAGCGGCAAAAGACAGCAGCATAAGAGGCAGCAAAAAAAATTGTTTCATCCGTATATTTTTTTGTTTTGCAGCTTCGCTGCGATTTTTTTGGTCGGATGTAACTCCGCTTATACATTCCCCTGTGGGAGAAAAAATTATCATGCTTCGTTTCATTGTTCGGATTTTTTTATTTGTTGATTAAAAATTTGATTAGACCTCACCCCTGCCCCTCTCTACTTCGAGAGAGGAGTTGCTTGCGCACGCTTTTTTTCCCGATTATTTGCATCAGCGAATGGCTGATAATGGCGGCGCCTTCATTGTTTATATGCGCCCCATCAATGGTAAGAAAGAGCTTGCGCCGGTTACTTAGCAGGGTAATGCCACGCTTGCATAAGCTCAT
>DAOLFI010000058.1:0-9879 GCA_035326385.1 Niabella sp. | reverse complement strand
ACAATGGCGGGTATTATCTTTCTGCCGGAAGGATTTAGTGAAGCCAACAAATATCCTGCAATCGTGGTAACACATCCGGGTGGAGGCGTTAAGGAGCAAACAGCAAGTATCTATGCTACTAAATTTGCGGAAGCCGGTTTTGTAGCAATAGCCTGTGATGCTTCATATCAGGGTGAAACCACGGGAGAACCACGTTTGCTGGAAAATCCGTATATCCGTGTGGAAGACATCAGCGCTGTAATAGATTACATCAGTGCATTACCTTATGTAGATGAAAACAGGATTGGCGCGGCAGGTATCTGTGCAGGTGGCGGTTATTCAATTAATGCAGCTATCAATGACCATCGTATCAAAGCAGTGGGCGGTATCAGTACTGTAAATATTGGTGCAATGTACCGCAACGGTTGGGACGGTTCTGTAAAAGATGCCGATGCAATACCATTATTGATGATGGGAGCGGATGCCCGTGCCAGAGAAGCGCAGGGCGCTGACGGAGGAAAACTGCCTTTTGCTCCTGAAACCAAAGAAAGCGCACCCAGCAAAGAAATGAAAGATGCATGGGAATACTATCGTACGCCTCGTGCCATGTGTTCTACTTCTCCGGGATATGTGCTTTCAAGAAGTTTAACACAATTGGTTACCTATGATTCATTCAATCTTGCAGAAGCATTTTTGGTACAACCATTGCAAATCGTAGTAGGGAGTGAGTCCGGATGCAAATGGATGAGCGAGGATATCCATAACCGTGCTGCAAGTGCTGATAAAAACATCCACGTTGTAAACGGTGCCAACCATATGCAGTTGTACGACATTCCGCAATATGTAGAAGAAACCGCTTCAGTTATTGTTCCTTTCTTTCAGAAGAATCTGTAATTGATATTTAAAGACTCAAGCTGTCAAAAGTCAATTTGAGGTGCAAAATCAATGAGTCGATGACATATCATTAATCGTCTTTTCGACTGGAATCCCGGGTTACCGGGATGGAGAGAGAAATCTTAACGTGAGGCCATCTTTAGTATAAAGCATATGGGCTGTACAACAAGTTTGGGGTTTGCGTTGAGGCTCCTCTCTACGATCGGAGCGATGATAGCTTTTTGTAGATGTTGATTACCAAACCTCAATATGTCATTGGCACCGGAGGGAGATGTTTCAACGAAAAGTCCTGCTTTCTTCACGATTCAGCTTCACATTGAGATTTCTCCTCCCGATTTACAGGATGCGATAAGCTGGCTGTTATTTCTCTTTGTTGCTGCAATGGAATAGATCATTGGAATTTTATTACCCAAATGTTCTATCCGATATTTTTGGGGTTCAAATTCAGTAGTTCTGTTAAAGCAATTATAAGGTGAGTAATTAAATTCATCAAGTGCTTTTATTTCAAGCCCGTTTTGGATCAGGCTGTTTATCACTTCGCTCATGCTGTGATTCCATGTAACATATTCCTGTGTCAGATCCGCGGTTTTATCAGCATAAGTTCCGCTTTCTGTTTCCACGATCGCCCCCTCATTAAAATAATTATACCCGATCTTTTCAAAATTTACGTCAAACATCCACACTACCGGGTGAAATTCGACAAATACAAATTGTCCGCCAGGTTTTAGAAATGCAGCAACGATCTTTGCCCATCTGTCCAAATCGGGTAACCAGCCAATTGTTCCGTAGCTTGTATAAACAATGTCAAATTGCTCCTCTAAATGATGGGACAAATCATATATATCACAACAGATGAAGGTTGCATCTGAGTTCGTGTCTTTTGCAATCTTTTTCGCATTTTCAATTGCCTTATCCGATAAGTCAACACCAGTAACTTTTGCTCCAAGCCTGCTTAAGGAAATCGTATCCTGCCCGAAATGACACTGTAAATGCAAGATCGTTTTTCCACTTACATCGCCAAGCAGCTTTAATTCAATATCATTTAAAGAGGTTTTCCCATCCAGGAAACCATCAAGGTCATAAAATGCTGATTCCAGGTGTATATCCGTTCTGTTATTCCACGACCGGCGGTTTATCTCTATATAATTTTGCGCTGAGTTTTTTTCTATATTGTTCATTTTTTTAGTACTATTTTATAATTCAACCTGGCTACTCTTTGATGCCAAAGCGTTAAAAGTTGTTCAGCTGAAATATGGTCATTTTCACACCTGACAGTTAACCGGTCTTGAAAAGAACTGATGAATTGAGCCCAATAGTTTCCTTTTGAATCGTTCAATAAGAAATAAAAGCCCGCATCACCAAATTTTTTCCCGCATGAGTTTAATATCAATTCGCCTTTTGTTCCAACACTGGGAGACATTATAACCGTAGCATTCCCTTTGGGCAAAGGAAATACTGCTTTTATACAGGTTTCTCCTGAAGGTAATTTACATATTCCATACGCACCCGAATAAACAACCTGGCCAGTCGATTTGAAAGTTCTAAGCCATATTGTATATTTAACCTGGTTAGACTTGGCATCTGACAAAGTCATTATTTCGCTTTTTATCGGTTCAGCATTCTTTATATTTTTAGTTGGAATATATAATTGATTTATCCTGCTGCTGAATAACCTGTTGACCAAAATTCCGAAAAGTTTAAAAAACGGATTCCACTTTACGGTAAAGTCCAGGTCATAATTCCCTGTATTTTCATAGAAATTAATAACGTTTGAAGATAACCCGCAGATTTCTGTTTCTGACAGGTTGAGCATATCAATTGATGGTATCAGCCCCTGTGACCTTACATTCCTTTCAATTATTAGATTTTCTTTTTCAGCTAATTGGTATATAAATTTTTCTCCAATTCCATTTAAATCTCCAAATGGCCCCATTAACCAGGGCAAATCTGTTGGGTTTATTTTCCTACCCCAAAGGATTACCCATTGCTGGGTAAACCAGTCCTGAAATTTCTGCATGGTATAAGCTAGCCCCATTATCTTTTCTCTTTAAGCCCGGGTATCATATGGGTCTGTCCGTTCCATTTCCCAAACTCCGAAACAGGCTTGAATCTCAGGGTAGTGAACTCAAAATGAAAATCCTTTCTGTCTCTTTCCTTCATTGCATTTATATGTCTTTTAGGGCGGGGAACAGCACTATGCCCGTGTACCATATCTGTCATTTCTTTTTGAGATTTCCAGACTGAAAAGGTGGAAACGGTACGGGGAAACCTGATTGAGGCTAAAGATAATGTTGTTCCGGGGTGATCCCGGACTAATTTTTCTACAGGCCTGCCCCAACGAATGAATCTTGGCACTTCCGTTAATCGCATACGGGCAAGCGTTACTGCAACAACAGTAGCGTCAGTAGCATCCGGTTCTACGGTTTCATCAGGAATCTCAAATCCCGTTATTTTTCCCCATTGCCTCACAAAAGCTAATCGCGTGTGCCATCCTTTTGCCAATATTTTACCAAAACTATTTTTATCTAAAAACCGGTCAATGGCTGTTTCATTTTCCCATTGTGCAAATACGGCAACTTGTCTGACTAACATACGGGAAGGAGAAAAAACAGCGGAGCCCAATGTCATGCACATCATACATTCTGCATGTATCAATCCTGTAATATTTTTTGGTTGGGGAGGGAATAAGATAGAATGCAGGGCATAAAAGTAGGAGGTCTTTACTAAATGGTAAGAGAATACGCTCATGTTTATCGGTTAATGATAAAGTTGCCTTTTGGTAGAATGCTGTTTCAACGATAGGCAACTCATATCAGCGAAATTACAAAAATGTCCTGCTCAATGGCAATAAACCTCTAAGGCTTTAGAATCTTACGGGTTTACTTATGCGCTGATAAAATATAATGAGCCTCGTCCAGGCTTAAATCAGTAAAAAGTATCCTTTTCCCTGTAATCTGTTTACATTTTTAAGTAACGGCGGCACATAATTTTGAATAATAAAAATTACCAATAATTTTTTTAAACAGATAAATTATGAAAGAAGTAAAGTTTAAACACAAAAATTGGGAAGTAGCAGCCATTCTGCAGTTCCCGAAAGATTTCGATGAATCAAAAACATATCCTGCCATTGTTTGCGCACATCCCATCAGCAGCTGTAAAAACCAAACAGCCGGTAATATTTACGGTAAGGCTTTGGCAGAAGCCGGTTTTATTACGCTGGCATTTGATGCATCTCACCAGGGAGAAAGCGGCGGCGAGCCGAGATTTCTGGAAGATCCTGCTACCCGTGTGGAAGATTTTCGCTGTGCAGCAGATTACCTGACCACGCTTCCGTATGTGGACAATGACCGTATGGGAGTTTTAGGAGTTTGCGGTGGCGGTGGTTATGCGGCAAACGCAGCAATGACCGAAAGAAGATTTAAAGCGGTTGTAACAGTTGTTGGCGCTAATTATGGCCGGCTGATGCGTGAGGGCGATTATACTCCCGGTGCGGCTATCAAAACTCTGGAAGCTATTGCAGCGCAACGCACGGCAGAAGCCAATGGTGCAGACCCTTTCCTCACAGTTTATGTAGCTCCAAATGAAGAAGCCAGAAAACAAGCAGGATTAAACGACATTGATATCGTAGAGGCGGTAGATTATTATACTACTCCAAGAGGACAGCATGCTTGTTCGCCGAACAAATTACTGTTTTCAGGATTAGCTGCTGCTGTAGGTTTTGACGCATTTCATTTGGCAGAGCATTTACTGACACAACCATTGCACATTGTTATTGGTGATAAAGTAGGAGCATTCGGTTCGTACAAAGACGGCTTTGAGCTGTTCAATAAAGCGGCTTCTGCAAAGAAATCACTTCAGGTAATAGCAGGTGCCAGCCACTACGACCTGTACGATCAACCGGAACCAACCGGAAAAGCATTGGAACAAATTGTTCCTTTCTTTAAAGAGCATTTAGGTTAATCGTTTTTGAAAGAATCTGCAAAATGCCAGGTGGAATATTCCATCTGGCATTTTTGTTTTTAATAGTTTATTACGGTTCATTGTAGATTAACCGCAATTCACCTGGAACCTGGTTGACCATACACCTTTCCTGACCTGAATTTTGTATCAGAAAAGTTTTTACAAAATCAAGCAGTCATGGTTAAGAAATTACATAATCTCATTATAGGGATACATTAAAAATTATTACCAAGGGCAGGGGCATTCGGATGAATAGGAAATTCCTTGTTGGCAGCACAGAGCTGGTGGAAAGCAGGACGAGACGGGGATCAAACTGGTGAAACGTATCAGAATACCGAAATATTCTCGCTTCAGCACGATTTCATTCCGAGCGGAAACAATACGATTTACAAATCAAAGATGTTAGTATGGATTTATAAAAGTCTTTCTTAAAAATTTTCCATACCTGTATCAGGCCCTTGTTTTTTACCAAAAAAATGGCCACCTCCTGGCTAAAACATAATGCTGAGGAGGTTGGAAATTTTGAGTTTTTTTTGCCCGAACTATTCGTAACAGGAATGAATTGATGTGAGAGGACGTTACGCCTGCAGTTCATACTTCATTTTTAACAGTTCACCCTATTACATGTAGGCGGCGTATGCAGTGGAAATGATCTTTGCTTTCTAAATCAAATTATTTAAGAAATGAAAAAGTTATTTACGATTATTGCTCTGTTGGCAATAGTATTTGTGCACGCCGGCTGCGAAAAAGTATCTCCTGTAGGACCCGTTGTGAACGAAAAAAGGAGTGTGAGCTCGTTTAATAAAATAGAGCTAAGGTTCGATGCTAATGTAATATTTACACATTCGGGATCAAAGTCTGTGGAAGTAGAAGCATCACAAAATATACAGTCATTGATTCTCACAGAGGTAAACGGAAGCACCCTGGTATTAAAAACCCTGCCGAACACTAAAATTGATGAAGGCGATGTTACGATCTATATTTCCAATCCTTCACTTTCAGGGATCAATCTTAACGGGAATGGTGAATTTACTTCAGAAACCGGTATTAGTGGTGCTACAATGAATATCCGGGTAAACGGTAACGGAAACGTGAACTTAAAAGAGTTAACAGCCCATATGCTGGATGCTGATATCAGTGGAAATGGGGGTATTTCTATAAATACAGGAACAGTACTAAAGCAGGATGTAAAGGTATCAGGAAACGGTAGTTATAGGGCGGAGTATATCGAAAGTAACGAAGCCTCGGTGAAAATCACGGGAAATGCCGGCGCCTGGATATGGGTTAGTGAAAAGCTGAATGCTGTCATTACAGGAAGTGGCAATATCTGGTATAAAGGTGCTCCTGTAATCAATAGTACGATAACGGGTTCCGGTAAAGTGAAACCATTGTAACCAGGATAATGGTATAGGGCTGGCAGGCAATGCCATTAAAGGAAATAATAAAAATGAATAAAGACGCCTGCAACAATATGGTGACTGCTGATCAGGGATTGACTACAAATTCACAATTCAATAAAAAATAAATATAGGAGAGAGGCCTCTTAGGCTTTTGTAAAAATCTGTTTTATTACCGTATATTGATAGTATCTTTCCGGGATACATTTCATTTGCCTTTTTCTGCCATTCAACGGAATGCAGCTATGTAAAGCAGATTATAACGATGATTTTTGACCTATAATTTTTAAAGAAATACCAGAAGCACAGATGTCAGTTATCCATATAAAGGCATTCCATGTTGCAAAATATTTTTCGCCGAAGGAGAAAACACTAAATACATACACATGAAAAAGGTTTACAAAATATTATTCGGCATCCTGGTACTTATGGTTGTTGGAATAATTTCTACAGGCGTTTATATGACATATTATCTGCCCAATATGGCCAAAGCCCTTGAAATTAAAATAGAGCAAACGCCGGAACGTATAGATCGGGGGCGCTATCTGGCTCATCATGTTGCCGTATGTATGGATTGTCATAGCTCCCGTGACTGGTCGGAATTTGCCGGGCCTTTATCAGGCAATCTCGGTGGTGGCGGAGAAAAGTTCGGAAAGGATATGGGTTTTCCCGGAACTATTTATGCTCCCAATATTACGCCGTATAACCTGGGCAACTGGACAGACGGCGAAATATTCAGGGCAATTACGGCCGGGGTGGATAAAGAGGGCAAAGCACTGTTTCCTGTAATGCCTTATCATCACTACGGTCAGATGGATAAGGAGGATATTTACAGCATCATTGCTTATATCAGGACACTTGATCCGATAAAAAGCAATACAGCAGAACATGAACTGGATTTTCCTTTGAATTTCATTGTGAATACCATGCCCAGGGAAGCAGAGCCTCAACTAAAGCCGCATGAAAGTGATCGCCTGGCCTATGGCGCTTATCTTATTAATACAGCAGGTTGTGTGGATTGCCACAGTAAAACAGATAAAGGCTCCGTTATAAAGGGTTCAGAGTTTGGCGGTGGTATGGAATTCAAGCAACCGGCCGGTATTGTGTATTCGCCCAATATCACACCTGATAAAGAAACCGGTATTGGGCATTGGACAAAAGAAGCGTTTGTACAGCGTTTCAAAGTATACGCAGACAGTAATTACAAATCACCAGAGTATACAAAAGATGATTTGAACAGTCCGATGCCCTGGCACATGTATTCAGGTATGAAGAAAGAAGACCTGGAAGCAATATACACTTACCTGCAAAGTTTAAAGCCAATTAAGAATACTGTAAACAGGTACGAAAAAAAATAAACCGTATAACAAGAACGACGGATCAAAGTTTTGAACGGAAAAGATATATTGGGGTGTGCCCTGCGAGTCGGGCTTTCCGCTTCTATCCTTCACGCTAAAGGGAAACGCAGGAGGAGTATTTGTGTAATTTTGACACATCCATTAACAAGTTAGTGGCAATATTAAAAATACCTCTTACAATTAAAGAAATAAATATGACACAACTATTTCAATTAACTGCTTTGCTCTTTTCATTTATAGCAATAAGTTGTCAGACTTCACATAATAAGATTGATTTGCTACGAAGTAAAATAGAACAAATCGTATCAGATAAAAACGCAGTAGTTGGCGTTTCAATTATGGGAAATAATGGTAAGGATACCCTTTCTTTACACGGGGATAGGCGATTTCCTATGCAAAGCGTATTTAAATTTCATATTGCACTTTCGGTTTTGTCGGAGGTTGATAAAGGAAACCTTTCATTAGACCAGGAAATTGTGATAGGTAAAAATGACCTTTTGCCTGAAGATTTTTGGAGTCCGCTTAGAGATGAAAACCCTGACGGTGGCAGTTTTACTATTGAAAGATTAATTCAATATTCTGTTTCCCATAGCGACAATACAGCCTGCGATGTTTTAATACGACTTATTGGAACACCTAAAACAGTTGAAGAATACTTTAAAAAAAATGGTATTCAGGATATACAGATTACTTTCAATGAAGAAGACATGCAGGCAAAATGGGACAATATGTTTCAGAATTGGACTACTCCCAAAGCAGCAAGTGAAACACTTAAAATGTTTTATGAAAATAAAACTAACTTACTTTCAAAAAGTAGTTATGACTTTTTTTGGAAAACAAATATAGAAACAACAACTGGTGCTAATCGGATAAAGGGACAATTGCCCCCGGGAACAATTGTTGCTCATAAAACAGGTTGGTCTGGTACAAACAAAGAAACAGGAATTACTGCTGCTGTAAACAATATAGGGATTGTCTTTTTACCAAACAATGAATACTTTATCATTAGTATTTTTGTTAGTGAATCAAAAGAAAATTTTGATACAAATGAGAAAATTATAGCCGACATTTCAAAAGCAACCTATGACTTTTACACGACAACTACCAAATAAAAAAATAGCTCCGCTACCGCACCAAATTGATAGATCTTAACTGGAATGATGAATTCCAATTTGCATATATCCGGTGGTTGCAGAAAACGGTTGGCCATTATTTGAAAATATAAACAACAGAAAGATTTTTAAACTCGTTAAAACCAAAAACCTTTAATGGTGGAGGTGTAATTCTGTATTATGAACTGCAAAACGAATGACAAAGGAAAAATAAACAAAGAGAGGAAAAAGTCTTTCAACAACATTGCTGAAGGTCTTTTCTGTATTCATTACAATTCATTTTCCTTTTTCTGCAATTCACCTGGATACAGCTATGTGAGGTAAGCTGTAACAACGATCTTTGTGCTATAATTTTTGATGAAATGAAAATAGCAATTATAGGTGGCGGTATTGCAGGACTTACTACTGCAATTGCCTTTCAGAAAGCAGGTTTTATGCCTGTTGTTTTTGAAGCAGCAGAAATAGTAAAACCTGTAGGTGCAGGGTTGGGGCTTGCCGCTAACGCCATTAAAGCGCTGGATAAACTGGAAATAAAAGATAAAGTGATAGAACAGGGGAGGGTGCTTTCCTCATTTTCTATTAAAGATGAAAAGGACAACACTATCACCTGTATAGACAGCATTAAAATAAGTCGTAAATACGGCATAGATAATTTTACCATACATCGGGCTGCATTACATGAAACCTTGCTTTCTGAAATTCCCGAAATAGAGCTATATACCGGTAAAAAATGCATTGATGTTGATATACAAAAGAACAATATCCGGCTTTTGTTTAAAGACGGTAGCAGTTTTGATGCCGATTATCTGATTGTTGCTGACGGTATCCATTCCCCAGTAAGACAGCAGTTAGCTCCCGGATCTGTACCACGCTTTGCAGGCTATACCTGCTGGCGGGCAGTGGTTGATAACAGCATTTTGAAAATTGACAACAGCTATGAGATATGGGGTCGTAAAGGACGATTTGGGGCGGTGCCGCTTGCCGGCAACAAGCTCTATTGGTTCGCAACGGTAAACAGCACAGCTAACAATGACCGCTTTAAAAATTTCACGCGGCGCAATCTCAAAGAATGGTTTCGGGGATATCCTGCGGAAATCCAGGCCCTACTTAATCAGACCCCGGAAGATGCTTTAATATGGAATGATATTATTGATCTGAAGCCTATTCCGAAATATGCCT
>DAOLFI010000875.1:0-2027 GCA_035326385.1 Niabella sp. | reverse complement strand
GATCATTATAAAAATCGTAAGGCAGCTTATATTCTTTTCTATAGGATCTCACAGATGGCGCTTTTATTGAGAATACCTCACGGTCTTTATAACCTTTCATCCAAAGATTCATGTACACATGGTTATTATCAGGAAAAGACATTTTCCATACCGCTTCGTAATCCTTGCTGGTTTTAGCAGATTTCTTGTCCCACATATAATCCAGTGCAAACAGGTGCCCGCCGGCAAAGCCCATTTCGTTACTGGGCTGCAGAGGCAGGGTGTTTCCTTCTGCGTCCTTAATGATTAACTCCTGCCCGAGATTGTGATAGAAGTAATCATGAAATTTATCGCCGCCTCTTTGTTTCCTGGAACGAAATATATCTACATAATATCCGGTAGTTGCACCAGTACTGATAATGCTCATTAACCGGTTCTGGTCGCTCCTGCTCTCCGGCTCCAGGAAATAAACATCTGAATAAGTAATACCTGGATAAAAGCCCTCTTTCTGCCCCGATGCAGGATAGCACCCCAACAGATCGAACGGATGATTACTTAACATCTCAGGATACTTGGAAACACCATCCACCATCACCGTATTATGCGCCGGGAACTGTGAATAGTATTCCAGGTAAGGTTTTTCAAAATAAGAGGAACCGATACCAGACTCGGCGCCAAGCACATACCCTTTGCCATACAGTTCCATAGCTATACCATTGGAGTGCATGTGATTGCCTAATGACGCGTATTGCGAGATCATCAACCCGTTTTCTTTACTGTCATATTTATTCCGTTGCACCAGCCAGCTTACATTTGGCGCATAGAATGTCGGGGTCATATAATCTTTCAAATGACCGGCCGGTACAGACTTGTCCAGCTCCAGAGGTTTGGCAGTAAAGAATGAGCTCACCTGGGGCGGCAATTTTGACGGGTTTTCACCCTGCTGCCCTGCGCCGGGATTAAAAAGTTTCAGCATCTTAGTGTACAGCACCTCCTTATCTCTCTCTTTATACTTCTGTGTAAGTCGAACCATATCCGCTATAGGTGCAGTATTCAGGTTTCCATAATACGTATCGCCAAAAGCTGTGGTCAGTCCGTTAGGAAAAAGGTATTGTGGTAATACCTCAACCGCTTTATACATTACAGGTGTGTATTTCAGCAGGCTTTGATTAAAAGTATTGTCATAATCATTAAGGAACATCGTCAGCTCATGCGCCACGCTTTGCGAATAACCCGGGCATTCGTTCCAGATGCCGGTTTGTATATCGTAACCATAATCCATAAACCGGGGCAGCGACCACTGCCTTGCTGTAGAAATGTTCAGTATATTATTGATATAATATTCACGTCCTTTATCATCAGCATATTTGTTGTTGTTATCCAGCACCATTGCCACTTTTAAAATAAACTTTGATTTATGCAGGTTCCAGTTATTATGCGGCACACCGTTTTTAACGCTCAGATCAATGCACTTTTTTAAAGCAGTTTCATATACCCTCCTCAACCCCATCGAAGCAAGAAGATAAGGCCGCTTGCTTACTACGTCCTCCTCTATCTTTACAATGTAGTTGTACAGGAAATCATAAGTATAAGCCAGCTCATTCAATATCCGTTCCTGTATCACTTCAAAAGTGGTCATGCCCACCAGTGTTTGCGCATGGCCGTTACCCAGATCAATAGGTTCTGTACGAAAATACATGCCCGACAAATAAGTATCCAGTACACCAAAGGCCAGTTTTGCGTACGCTTCTTCATTAGTAAGCCAGTAAAGAAAAGCCGCGTCCTTAGCCAGCTTCATGATCTCTTCGTTCACGCTTTCAATACTGCTGCCTGATACCTGGCTTTGCTCTACCCATTCAAGCGGTCCTCGGGGTTTGGAATTATTTCTGAAATACACGCCTTTGGTATCATCCATATAGGGAATAATATCTTCCAATCCTGGACGACCAAACGGAGAGCCAACTCCTCTCGTGCTGCCAAAACGCGGCGTAGGAACCGGCGCTTCTCCATCGGCTTATGCATATACGCCGCCATTGATATACACTTGT
>DAOLFI010000057.1:0-9901 GCA_035326385.1 Niabella sp. | reverse complement strand
ATCATTATAAGCTGCGGCCACACCACCCATTCCCCTGTTGGTTACATTGGTTGTGGGTGTTTGATTACCCAATCCGTACCTGGAGTAGGGAGAGTTATCCTGTGCAGAAGCTACAAAAAATAAAAAAATGAAAGATATAGTTAATGCCAGGCACTTCACAGAAACATCCAGATTCCTAAGCATTGTTAATTTCACTAATAGCATATAGGCCTTTAAATATTAAATCAGGGTCGGCAAATATCCTGTTTTTAATGTGTGATGCCAAATGTTGTACATCACCGCCGGTTAATACCACGTTAAAGTTGTCGAATTTAGCCTTATAGGCGTCAATAAAACCATCCAGTTCATAAGCCATTCCCAGAATAATTCCCGTAAGAATATTGGTGTCCGTGTCGTATCCTATAAGCGGTACATCCGCCTTTGGAGCAACATAAGGCAGCTTGGCTGTATAATATTGCAGCGATCTCAGCCGTATTTCCAGTCCGGGAGAAATAGATCCTCCTATAAATTCTTTGTATTTATTGATAAAATTGATGGTGATACAAGTGCCTAAACCTATCAGTAACAGGTTTTTACCCGGAAAAAGATGTACTCCGCCTGCAGCAATGGCCAGCCTGTCTGCGCCAATAGTTTCAGGTTTGGCCGCAGGTGAGGTGATAGGCAGCTTTGAGTTATGATTGAGCAGGTGGAAACGGGTATTTCTTTTCAATATCGCCTCCATATCGGGATTATGATCAATTACCGATGATAAAATGGACCGATCGGGCCTGTAAGTGTTCATTAAAGACTCAACGGTAGCATTGGCATCATCTTCCAGGGTGAGCACTTTCGATATTTCGCCATTGACAAAAACAGCCGCCTTTTTGCGGGTATTGCCAAAATCAAAACAAATAGTAGTGGACATGGGCGTGAAAGTAGGTAAAAAGTTGGAAAAGTCCGAAAAGTCGGGGGTTAGAAGTCTGAAGGCCGGGGATATATGTGAACGGTTACAGGATACTGGTTGCCGGATACAGGTACTTTGAACCTAATCAAATATATGATATAGAAATTCTATACTTATAACTGAAAAGTCCGGAAGTCAGAAAGTAGGAAAGACTGAAGTGAGAAGGCCGGGGATAATCGCTCTAGGTTACAAAGATTGAATATTGATGTATTGAAAATTAATTATTGAATATTTTCACCTGTGTATAGAATATCCGAACGCTCAATATTCAATGCTCAACAATCCCCGCCTGACCGGACGGGCAGGAATGCTCAATGTTCAGTATCCAGCTACCAGAAACCTGCAACCAGCATCCTACTTCACGCTAAACCCTTCTATATTCCTGAAATGACCATTCATTTGTATTTTTTCCCTCAGCCGCTTCATTTCTTCAAATGCAGGTAAAGTAGCTTCAAAATGCCTTTTCAGGTACTCCTGCCGCTGCCGTTCCTGCGTCAGTTGTAAAAATTCGTACTCCTGCTGCAGGCTAAGGCCCGAATGGCGGGCAATATCATAGGAGGTAAGATCGCTTTCTGCCTTATGAAAATCTTTTTTTACCTGTAGCCCGGTATGAAGGTCTTTCATTTTAGATACCAGCATGTGCATCACTTGCTGATCTCCGCCATGCAGGTCATTATCAGGATAATTTACAATGGCGCCGGAATAGAGCTTTTCCGGGATCTCTGTTATTACTTCCAGAACCCTGAACATTTTATCTGCTTTTGTCCTGATATCCATTTCACCATTGGTATAGGTTTGTGCTATTTCTTTTATATAAATCAGCGAACCATAGTCTTTCAGCTCATTATTGATCACTACAGGAATCCCAAATGGTTTATGCTGTTGAAAACATTCACTGATCAGTTGCTTATACCGGGGCTCAAAAATGTGAAGATTAAGATCCTCCCCCGGAAATACAACCATCTGCAAAGGAAATATGGGAATAAAATTGGTCATGTTTCCAAAATTAGGAACAAATGCAATAGTTTTGAAAAGGCCCGTATGGATGTAACAAATAAAGTAATAGTGCAAATGCATCGTAAAAAGGAAGTTTTTCAGGAAGGACCACCTCTTTTTTCCATCCTTATTCCAAGCTGGAACAATTTGCCCTACCTGAAATTGTGCATAGAGAGTATAAAAAAAAATTCCACCTACAGGCACCAGATCATCGTACATATTAATGAAGGTAGTGATGGCAGTATTGACTGGATAAAAACACAAAAGGATATTCAATATACCTGCTCCGGGGAAAATATGGGTGTTTGTTATGCCCTGAATGCCGCGAGTATGCTGGTAGCCACTGATTATATTTTGTACTTAAATGATGATATGTACGTGTGCCCTTTGTGGGACAAATACCTGTATGATGAAATAAAGGCGGTTGGGCATAACCGCTTTTTCATTTCAGGAACAGCCATTGAACGTATGCCGCAAAGCTCCTGCAGTATAAAAGGAGATTATGGATCAGGAGTTCATGATTTTAATGAAGAAAAGCTGTTGCAGGAATATCAAATCCTGCCAATGAACAATTGGAGCGGCGCTACCTGGCCCCCGAATGTTGTGCACAAAGAGTTCTGGCATTTAGTAGGCGGATACAGTATTGAATTTTCGCCGGGTATGTATAGCGATCCCGATTTTTCAATGAAATTGTGGAAAGCAGGTGTGCGCTATTTTAAAGGCATTGCCCAGAGCCGGGTGTATCATTTTGGCTCTTTATCAGTAAAGCGGGTGGTTAGAAATAACGGCTATTATTTGTTTATTTTAAAATGGGGGATGACAAGCAGCACGTTCACCAATCATTTTTTACACAGGGGTAAATCCTTCGGGGGGATGCTGCATCAGCCCCGGACAAATACTATTATAAAATTGAAATCATTAATAAAACAAATACAGGCTATTTTGAAAGCCCGGTCTTAAGCCTTTTTAAATTGCATGAATGGATATTTCTTTATTGGTAGGACTTAAAAACAACCTGCCTTACACACAGTATTTCTATGAAACCACCCGGAAGCTTTACGCAACGATAGAAATTGTTTTTGTAAGCTACGGGAGTACGGACGGTACGCATGACTGGCTGGATCAGCTTTCTGATACTCATGTTAAGTATTATTACTCTGATGAACATAAAACTTTATCAGATACTTATAATAAGTGTATTTCTCTTGCAAGCAAAAAATATGTAGCATTTTTACATAATGACATGGTGTTAAGCAATGGATTTGCTGAAAAAATTTTGTATGACCTTACAGAAAACCGGGTTCTGTTCTATCGTGTAGTAGAACCGCCTGTTTTTTCAGAGGATCTGCACAAATGGAAATTAACCGAAGACTTTGGTTCTGATCTGCAAACATTTAGGTTAAGCGCTTTTCAAAAATACGTTGCTGATATCGAAGAGCAGGATAGTGAACCAACAGAAGATCTGTTCTTTTTCCTTGCTGTTTCAAAAACAGTACTCACTCATATTAATGGACTTGACCCTATTTTTGATCCAATGTTCCGGGAAGACAGTGATCTTTTATACAGGCTGCAACTGCTGGGGTTAGATATGTATCAGTGTTATAACGCCATTGCATATCATTTTGTAAGTAAAACCTCCCGCTTTTCTGAAGAATATCTCAATAAGACCAAAGAGATAGAAGAAAAGTCCGATAGAAATTTTTATAGGAAATGGGGATTTGGAATTTGTTCAACAGTCAAAGAAAAAAGGCAATATGGGTTGGTTTTAAAGAATGCTGATACTAACGCATTACGCTTATTAGAACCATTCGTTTCGAAAATTTACACGTCTTCCAATACGGACGGTTACGTCAAAAGCGAGCAACCCTTTACCAGTATTGATGTGGCTCATAAATTTGCAAAGAACGTGGCAGCCCCGGAAGATGATATTCTGATCTATTTTAATGCAAAGCGTATTTCCAGCACTAATCTCAGAAAATTTGAAACCCTTTCCGAAATAATAAAGAAAAAGTCTGCATCCCCCTGGTTTAATTTTAAAAAGAATTTATTTTCAAAGTCATCTTTTAAAACAGGGGGATTAAAAATTGTAATTCATCGTTTTAAAACTTATGAACAGGAGTTAATTATCAGGAAATAATGTTACACTTTTTTCGTAAAATAAAAATTACTTACGGCATAACAGTTTGTAATGAGGCTGTTGAACTTAATGCGTTATTGAGTACTATCATACCGTTTGTTAAAAAGAACGATGAGATAATTGTTTTAAGGGATATAACTAATGCTGATATTGAAGTAGCCAATGTGCTCAAAAAGCATGAAGCATTTTTAACAGTGGTTGAAAGAAAACTCAACAATAATTTTAGTGAATTTAAAAATACACTGATAACAGTAGCAAAAGGCGACTATTTATTCCAGATAGATGCCGATGAAATACCCCAGCAAAATTTACTTAAAAAGCTAAGATATATTTTACAAAAAAAATACAGATACGACTGCTTTAGCGTGCCCAGGATCAACACTGTTGAAGGCATAAAGCAGGAGCATATAGAAAAATGGAACTGGAAGCTTAACGAAAAAGGCTATATTAACTATCCGGATTACCAAATGAGAATTTTTAAACTGAACAAAGGCATACACTGGGTTAATAAAGTACACGAAGAGCTAACCGGCTATAACAGATTAAGACAGATTAAAGCAGATCATTTCGATCTTTGTCTTTTGCATCACAAAAAAATTGAAAAACAAAAAAAGCAAAATGAGTTTTATGATAAATTATAGGCTATTGGTGATATAATCAATGGCCTTATCAAATTTTTGTAAAATGCTGTCCCAGCTATAATTTTTCTCAACATACATAATGGCATTTTCCCGATGTACGTTTTCTTCTTCTTCGGACATATTCAAAACATTATCTAAAGCGCTACAAAACTGATCAAAGTTTTCATAATAAAATCCTGAATTACTATTCTCAACGTGATCTTTCAACACTTCACACTGGCCATTTACAATAATTAATTTACCGGCTCTCATAGCCTCAAGCGCTACCAACGACAGGCTTTCATATTTTGAAGGGATAATAAGTGCGTTACAGTTTTTTAAATAATGGTTTTTGTCACTTTCTGCTATAAAGCCAGTGCTAATGACATTCTTAGAAGTGGGTTGCGATAATAAATATTTTCCTATCATAACCAACTTTATGTCTTTGCCGGTACAGTATCTTTCAAAGTAACTTATAAGCTCGTCGCAGCCTTTGTTGGGTTCAATTCTGCCAATATAAAGGAAATATTTACTATTGGGGAAATGAGGCTTATTTTCGTCATCAATAATGGGGCCTGTTATGCCTACTCCGGCAATGTTATTCGCTTTTGTGTACGGCTCAAAGTGCTTTTCAACGAGTTTCTTTTCTGCCGGAGTGTTGTACATTATAAATTTTGGAACAGCAAAGATATTTTTATACGGCGAAAAGTAAAGCGGCGGCTCATCGTGGGCTGTAGGTATAAATAAGGCCTTATTTTTTACCAACGGCATACCCACCGCTGTTGGATAATATAAATAAGTAAAAAATATAAATACATCATACTCATTTTTATTATCGGCAATGTATTTTATAAGTAGCGGACAATAGGGCCCCTGGTTTTTAAGCCAGTTGAAGGCTTCCCGTTGTGTAACTTTTGTTAAGTTTAACCAGCGGTTAAGAAAGTTAAATATGCCCAGGGTTTTTAAAAGCTTAAAATATTTTCTCTTTTCTAAAACAATCCTTCGAGACTTTCTCAATTGCTTTGATGTGGTTGGCGCTATGGTTGGAAATCTATTTACCAATATACCATTAATATATTCAGACCCCTGCTTATAATAATTTTCCCAGCTATGATAATCAACTGCAGTGGTGGTTAATACTGTAACATCGTATTTTAAAAAGAGTTTTTCTGCAAGTAGGCGGGCATGATATTCGGCCCCTCCATTCACTTCAATGCCATACCTTTGACATATAATTGCAACTTTTTTCCTGGATCCAGACATTTTTTATAAAAAAAGAAATGACTATAAAGTTAAGTAAAACGTGAACTTTGGTTTATTAAAATATGTTTAAAGTATCATTAAACTATTTAGAAATTGGATAAAATTACATTTGTAGCGCTTAGGTACGGATTAGATGTAAACGGGGGAGCCGAAGTTCATTGCAGAATGCTTGCCGAAAGGTTATCCGGTTTTTATGAGGTTGAGGTATTAACCAGCAGGATAAAAAACTACAAAACGTTGCAACAAGAATATCCTGAAGGGGAAGAAGTCATCAATAATGTTAAAGTAAAAAGATTTTCTTCCCGTCCGTTTGATCAGAAAGAGTACGACACAATTTGGCGGAAAGCAAAGTGGAGCAGAAAAGTAAGGCGCATGGTTTACAGAATGAGAATGGCATCGCCGGTATTCGATGTTTTTCCGGTATGGAACCTTGGTCTCGAAAATGATATAGCTTTATTAAAGGTAAGCCAGTTTTATTCAGAAGATCTGATACACTATATAAAAGAGAACCATGCCCAAAGCAAAGCTTTGATTTTCTTTTCTTATGTGTCGCCATATACGTTCTTCGGCGTACACATAGCTCCGGGAAAATCCATCATAATACCTACAGTGCATTATCATGAAGGAGGTATTTTTCACTCCATGTACTCGCATCTTTTTTCAAAAGCGGGACATATAGCCTTCAACTCTGCCAAAGAGCAGTTATTGGCCCGAAAAATATTTTCGAGAAAACTGGCTCCCAATAGTATAGTGGCAGTAGGGGTTGATATAGCTAAAGCCGAAGACTGGATTATAACAAAAGAAAAGTATAAACTACCTGAAAGATATATTCTTTATTTTGGACGGGTTTGTGAAAGCAAAATGAATGATCTTACTGCATATTTTACAGAGTATAAAAGCAGGTATAAGGAGGATGATGTGAAATTAGTTCTGACCGGCGGTATATTTATGCCAAAAGTGGAACATCCCGATATAATATATACTGGTTTTGTTAGTGAAAATGAAAAAACTACCCTAATACAAAACTCTTTGCTCGTAATTAATCCCTCTAAGAGTGAAAGCCTGTCATTATTATTGCTGGAGGCAATGGAGTTAGGAAAAACAGCGCTTGTTAATGCAGCCTGCCCTGTTCTGAAGCAACATTGTGTAGATAGTGACTTTGCTGCATTATACTATAAGAATAAAAAAGACTTTGCGGAAAAGTTACATTATCTTATTTCATTTCCCGGTGTTTTGGAAGAAAATAGTATAAAAGCAAAAAACTATGTTAAAGCAAAGTATGACTGGAATATCATTTTAAACAGACTGACTAATATTATAGATGATCTAAAGCAAAATGAAACTAAACATTTATAAAAGTTCTATTCCGGTTTTACATCTTATAATTCTGTACTGCACTACTTCAAGATATTTTTTATAATTGATCCCTTCATTATGCCTGGAGTTTATTTGGTGATGTAAATGAAAACAAACGGCTTTCATTTTAAGCTTACGTTGCTTTACACCAATATTGGTAAGCCTTGCTGCCAGCTCAATATCTTCATGACCCCAGCCTTCAAGATCGTTGTTATAGCCATTAACAGTGATAAAATCCTGCTTCCAGAAAGAGAAATTACATCCTTTTAAATTGTTTGACTTAAGCCGGTCTTTTTTTAATATTTTTGATAATAACGGTACTCTGGATGCATTAATTCTATTCTTAACCCCGAGGCTAAAAGGACTCACGGTTGTTTTCTGGGTTCTGAATATGTAACCGGTTTTTTGAGGAGAGAGCAATGCGCGGCTTCCTCTTATATAAAAACCCTTTTCAGCCTCTTTAATATGATCGGCAATAAACCTGGGATGAAGCAAAATATCCCCGTCAATTTGTATAATGTAGGCTCCTGTTGCAGATGTGATAGCCTTGTTCATGATCACAGTTTTACGAAAGCCGTCATCTTCATGCCAGAAATGCCGTACCGGAATTTTACTTTCCTTTTTAAACGATTCAATAATCCTTCTGGTAGGCATCCCGGAACCATCATCTGCTATTAAGATCTCGTCAGGCAAAACAACCTGTCGGCTCACGCTTTTTAAAACCAGTTCTAAAGCTTCCGGCCAGTTATAAGTAGAGATAACAAGACTTGTAGTTAAACGATTTTTCATACTATTAAGTATTGATTTATTCCTTTTTCACAAAAGTTTTTTCGGGTTTTTATAGTTTCTTCCAGCATTTTTTGATTGTTCGCCAGCATAGAGCGTGAACTTTCCTTATGATATAAATGGAAAGCTATTGCACCCATTTTCAGGAACCTCCTGGTTTTGCCACTATTCAATAGCCTCGCAACAAACTCTTTATCCTCAGGTCCCCATCCTTCAAACGCTTCATTATATCCATTTACAGCGATGGCATCATTACGCCAATAGGCCATATTACAGCCATGAATTTCATATTTTTCAAGGCCTTTGGTTTTATAATTATTTTCAAAAAAAGGACGTAAAAAAGGGATTCTTAACGCGCTGAAAAAATTGGTAATACCCTTACTAAAAGCACTAATTCTGTAATCCTTTTTGCTGATCATATTCTTAGATACCTGTTCACTGATATAAATGCGGCTTGCTCTCACAAAGGAGTTCTGCTTAGCAAATGATATATGATCTTTAATAAAATGACGATGTAAAATAATATCCCCATCTATTTGTACGATATAATTTCCATCAGCTGCTGCTATAGCTTTATTCCTTATTCTGGCTAATCTAAACCCTTCATCCTCCTGCCATATATGTTTTATCGGAATAGGTGATCGGTTTACAAACTCATCAACCAGGGTTTTTGTCGGCTCATTTGAGCCGTCATCAGCAATAATAACTTCGTGTGGCACAATTGATTGATTTTCAATAGAAGTAAGGCATAGCCTTAAAGCTTCGGGCCAATTATATGTAGATACTATCACAGAAACCTTAATACCTCGATTCCTTTCAAACATCAGGTTGTTACACTTTGGTTTATAAACTAATAATATTTATGACGCAGTCACCTGCTATTTCGCAACAACGGGCCTCTGCTTATAACGTTTGGTTTAACATATCTATTCTTTTATTAATATACGTTGAGTTAAAACCCTTTCGTGTATCACAATTTTATCTCCTGATAGGGTGGTTCATCTAAAACGTAATTAATCCAGTTGTCAAAAGCATATTTTTCTTTAATCTCCCTGCTTATGGGGCAATATGGTTTTCGCAAAAATGATTCCAGTTTTTCCCAATTATTTTCCGATAATACAAAGATATTATCCGGATGGTAAAAATCATACTGTGTAATGGTTTCATTATCAGTTATTAATTTTTTATCATACCCTAAGGCTTCAAATACCCTAAAGGATAAGCCGGTGTGTTGTTGATTTAAGAAGTCAATCAGCACCGTTGCTTTTCCTGCTTCTTCTATATATTCTTCGTAAGAAATACGTTCCGAAAAAAAGGTGATATATTCATAATCACTTTGTAAAACGCGCCTGCCTGCAGGTAAAAAAATATGAAACCGGGGTGTATAATGCAATGCGGCTATTTTCTTAGAAAAAGAATTAATGATCCCCATCCGGCTTTTTTCGTAGGAACCGAGGAAAAAGGCTGTTTTAGCTTCCTTCTCCGTCTTTTTTTCTTCTATAGCTTTCCTGAAGTAAAAGTTGGTAACAGGCAGCACCCCTTTTGTATCAAGATCTGCCCTGGTGAAAACAAAAAACCGGTCAAATAAAGGAATATAATCGTTTATGGCCTTAAACCTGTTCAGCCCGTCCCACTGATAGCCGATCAGTTTCTTGGATTTAGACTTTGCCAGCTGAACTACAGACCGGGGATAGGCATCTGCCCTTATAAATAAAGCATAGTCTGCCTTTCCTTCAATACGTGTGAGCCTGGCTTTTGCTTCGTTCTCAAAGAAACGAAACCTTAATTGGTTCTTATAAT